>CAYXTS010000060.1:0-1560 GCA_964468665.1 uncultured Candidatus Saccharibacteria bacterium | reverse complement strand
AGAGCACCGATAGTATTATCAACTGTGACTTGGTGACCAGCGCCGTCTAAACCAAACCATGTGCCATAACCGCTATAACTGATAACCTGGCCGGCAGCGTATAGTTCATCATAACCATTAGTATGATCAGAATGCTGGTGAGCCGAATTGGCAGTATTTACAACACCATTTTCATCGCTAACTACAATATGTGATTCAATAACTTGATTATTGCTATCTAAAGCTGAGATTCGGAAGATAACATTACCCATAGCTGCATCATCATGACTAGAATCTTTTTTAACGAATTTAACGTCACCACGCACAATGCGATTGTAGAATTTCAGAGTAGAAGTACCGCCGTTAGTAGTGATTGTAGCAGTCTGATCGCTAGCCGTCAGGACATACTGAGTATTAGTAGTCCCATTAGTAGTTTCTTTCACGAGATATTCAAAGCCAACCAATAGATTTGAAAAGGTGGCTACACCATTACTATTAGTGACTTGGCTGGCTATTAATTCACCATCTGCATAGGTATGACCATTTGGATCGTAAATGGTTGCACCGGAATGATTATAAACTGCAAAATTCACACCAGAAATATTGCAAGCGTTAGTGTCGCTATCGCATTTCGAAACTTTAATACTGCCGCGATAGGCGTCACCCTCAAGCCAAATCACATCTTGGTTTGCTGGATCGGTAATGTTAATTCCCACATATAATGTATAATTTTTTGCTACGATCCACATAGGGTTATTATTTGAGACGTAACTGGTTAATAATGCTTCCATATCTTTAATAATCGCAATTTCCGAAGTAGTCAAACCAGAAAGGTCATGAATGTCATTGTAAAGATCACCTATTAAAGCATGTGTATAAGCATACCTAAGATCGGCATTAGTAGCACCTAAGCTATTAAAATAGTTGTTAATTTCAGCAGTATAAATATTATTCTGATTCATATAGACAAGTAGTTTAATTTCACTAGCACCAGGTCCAGTATATTCTTCTACGCGAGCTGAGTTGTCTTGTGGATAAGTAGGATTACCGCCGCGTGGTTGAGCACAGTAGGCGCTGATAACTTTGTTGTCTTTGTTAACTAAGTATTTTCGTGTAGCCCAGCCACCATCTGGGAAACCACTGTCTGGGAGACTACCATAATAGATTCGGTCTCCTTCATCTATATTGGTATCGCCGTTACCATCGATATCTTCACGACCGATAGTGACGGTTTCGTCTGCGGCATTAACGTTATTATTATTCTTGCGTACAATCGCTATGAGCATTGCGGGCAAGATGACAATGGCTAATACGCCAACAAGAAAAAGACGGAAAATCTTTTTCTTACGGGATAATTTAAACATTTTGGTGTTCCTTTTTATTTTTGATGACCTTTTGTGCTTATGATTATATCAAAAAAGGTCTAAATGTCAAGAGCTTTTTAAAAAACCTCTTTACATTTAGGCAAAAATAGTCTAAAATAATATACAGAGTTTTGGAGCTGGTTTTTATTAGCGCTCCAAACATAATAATATAAAAGGAGAATGAATGGCAAATTTTGACCGTTCCAAGCCGCACATC
>CAYXTS010000059.1:0-1572 GCA_964468665.1 uncultured Candidatus Saccharibacteria bacterium | reverse complement strand
AATTCATTTAAGGATAGTTTTTGGTTATTTTCTATTTTATCATTCAATATTTTTATTCTTTTTGAAATTTTTTCAAAAGTTACTCTATTCACCCTCAATTTGAATGTCTGGTCATGGGACTCACAAAGAATGCTTTCTCCTCCCAAGTCCATATTCGTCATGACAACTGAATTGGATGGAATATTGTTTTGATGTATCAAACCGATTTTATAATCATATATTGCATCAATCTTATTTTCTATAGGATATGTTTGATGCTCAACATTAATCGTTGATGTACAAGTTATATTATCTTTTGGATCAATTAATTGAGCACAATCCATTTCCAAAGGCCTGTTAGTTGCAGTCAACATATTCAAATCCAATTTTCGTTTGTATTTACCTGGAAAATCAAATGCTTCATGGACAGCTTCAGGATATTCATTTACAAAAAACCTAAAACTATGATCACGAGGATTATGGTTAGGTTCCACCATCATCTTATCCACAAGTGTTTCCAGCTTAATCTTTCCATCATTTTTCATAATTTCATATCACCAGTCTGTTTTTTTAAACCTCGAGGAAAAAAATTAAATCATACATATGCAGTATTCTATTTATTAAATAAAATATATAAATTAAATAGGTCAACTAAGAACAATTTAACCTTATTTTTAAATATAACATATTAAAATCAATATTATAATAAAACAGTGAATTATAACCCACATAAAGTTAACTCAAAAAAAGAAACAAACTCCATAAAGAACATACAGAACTACTAAAAGAAAAAATAAAATTAAAAAACATTAAAAATAAAAGACTACTACTTCAATGAAAGTCAAACCTCAAAGAAATTCTATCCTCACTCAAAAATATGAAAAAAAATAATAACAACATACAAAGAATTAAACCTAACTCGTAACCGTACAAAACTAAACACTTTCAACCATCAACATTTTTTAAATACATGCTCAAAAAATTGTTAAATAAAAACCCAAAAAATAGTAAACACATACTCAAAAATTAAAAATAATCTTTAAGGATGAAAAAATAATTATTTTCATCCTTTTATTTGCTATTTAATCTTTTTAAGTTGTCAATTTCTTTCAAAAGATGCTCAATTTCTAAATCTTTATCACCCATTTGTTTTTCAGCAAATTCCATATATTTTTGCATTTGCTGGTCTTTTTGTTCCATTTTTAACTCTAATTCTTTCATTCTCAATTCTGCACTTTCTTTATAGGTTAATGCTTCATACTCTTTCTCATACAAAGGTCTGGTTAGCATGGTTAACATCTCCTTACATTAATCATCATTATCATTGGAATGGAATCTTATTTGATGTGATGAAGAATTATTTCAACACGAGACTTATATGGTTAATTTTTGTAAATAGTGTTGTTAATTCCTTCATGCTTTCTATTTTAATTGGTTATTTTCTATTTTATAATAAAGCTTAAAGGAAACTTGCCACTAAACTGAATACAATAATCATTGCCATAATCACAGAAATTGAATTTACCAATGGCTTGTACTGATTTTCCGGAAGTTTATAGCTGAGTAAAATCTCAAGCATCTTTCCTCCGTCCA
>CAYXTS010000058.1:0-1641 GCA_964468665.1 uncultured Candidatus Saccharibacteria bacterium | reverse complement strand
TGGTTTTAAAAATATTAAAATTCAACAGTATGGTGGAGCTAGAGCTTGCTGGCTTCAGTGTTGTGCCGAAAAATAAAAAAGAAAGGCCCTGCATGAGGATTCAGTGCTTGCCATTTTTTGAGCCAACGGTAAATGGTGCTTCTTGCTCTACCATACCTTCTAGCAACTTGAGCTACCGTTCTTTGACCTAAAATTACTTCTTTAATTGCTTCGCCCCGTTGCTTTTCTATTGATTTACCTTTACAATATGACATATAGGTAGGTTTCCTTTCTTTAGTTTTAGTAGTGTTTAACTAAGTATAAAACCTACCTATTTTTGTTGCAAAGGTGTTGGACCCTAACGAATTCTTGAAATATTGTAGGAAGTTTAGTATAATATTAATTATAAAAGATGCTCAAGATATTGAACTATATCAAGCGCATCTTTTTTGGGTTTCAATGGTAGTATATGTGTGATATAATGATTGTAGGATTACATCTGTCGAAGATACGAAGCGTGAATATAACAGGTGGTCTAGCTCTCCCGAATGGGTCACGCCAGAGGGCCGGCGATAATGCCATAAAAGGATAAGGAATAGCATCATGATGCCAAGTCTGAAAAGAGCGCATATTGGAACCCGTGTTTGGTTTGAGCCAAGCGGGTTTTTTGATATAATGAATGTATGGCAACATTTTTCTGTACAAATTGTGGCGAAAGAATGTGTAATAGTAGTAACGATAATCTTTTTGAGAACTTTATAGGTTGGGTAATAGCTGGAAAATGAATAATAAAAAATGTGAGAAAAGTTGTGGATGTATAATTCTGAGAGACGACAGGGTGCTCTTGATTGGTGCCAGAGATGATAATGGCAAATTGTATTGGTCATTTCCAAAGGGGCATCAAGAAAACGGAGAAACGGATATCGAGACTGCAACAAGAGAGACTAAAGAGGAAGTTGGCATAGATGTTAAGATTCTTGATGAAAGGCCAATAAAAACCGGACATTTAGTGCATAATGGAACAGTTTATAAGGAGATTTTATTATTCATTGCCAAGCCCTTAAATGATGAAATAAAAATGCAAGAGGCAGAGGTTGAGAAGACAAAATGGGTGGATATTGATGAGGCTAGCAAATATTTTGACGGCTATTATAGCGATGCATGGAGCGTAATCTTAAATAGAATCAAAAATTAGTCTCTTCTAAATGTTTTTCCGGTTTGGTTTTGGCAGTTTTAGCTTAGTTGAGAACGTATATATGTGGCCGTATGTTGGTTTAAATATTCAAGATTCCTACTCCCGATTCATAACCAACCTGTGATATCTGTTATTATGGATATAATCATACAACAGATTTTTTAAAAATAAAGTATCTATAAAAATCTCTAAAATTAAGAAAATCGGAAAATAGTAATACTACGTACTCTTTGTGAGTTGACTTTAAGAAAGTTTGGTATATAATTAGTATGAAAAGTATAACTAATTATACTTAAAGAAGACATATATGAAAGATAAATTTGTAGGCATTGCAAAAGTTGGTGAAAAAGGGCAAATAGTAATACCAAAAGAAGCAAGAGATATGTTTAATATCAAACCTGGAGATGCTGTCGTAGTTTTATGTGATAAAAAGAAAGGAATGGCTATTGTTAAATCTGAAGTATTAG
>CAYXTS010000057.1:0-1650 GCA_964468665.1 uncultured Candidatus Saccharibacteria bacterium | reverse complement strand
CCCGTCGTCACGGGGCTCGCGCTCCTCGCTACCTCGGTCGTAACCTCCGGAGCGTCCTAGGGAAGCATTGCCTTCAAGTGTATCAACTAATCTGTACTCGATGTCCCATAGGGTGCCTTTTTCGTCTTTGTGTTCAACTTCTATGTCGGCAAAGGCAGTTTGATGCTTGGGGCAGAAATTGACGAGCTTTTCGCCGCGATAAATTAGTCCATCGTTCCACATTTTTTCAAAAGTAGTATAAACACGATCGATGACGTTTTCGTCTAGAGTAAAGGTGAGGTCACCCCAGGAGCAGGAAGCACCGAGAGCGCGAAGTTGAAGCTCCATATTTCCACGTTGTTCGGCGACAAAATCCCAAACTCGTGCATAGAGTTCATTGCGATCAAATTCAAAACGAGTGTGACCTTGTTTTTCTAGCTCACGTTCATAGACCACCCAAGTTTCGAAACCGGCATGATCAGCACCGGGAATATACCAGCTCGATTTGCCTTTTAGGCGATAATAGCGAGCAAGAGAATCTTCTAAGGCAATGGTAAGGCCATGACCAATGTGAAGGTTACCGTTGGCGTTTGGCGGGGGCATAACAATAGAAAAAGTGGAGAGGCTGGAGATATTGCTAGTCTCTCCTAATTCTACTCTATCGTCGATTCCATCACCGTCGTTATCAATGGGGACTGTGGGGATGGTGGGGGCAAAGATGCCGGCTGCCTCCCAGGCGGCGTAAATATCAGATTCATATTCGTTGGGCTCGTAGCTTGATGCAAATTTCATTTTGGTTTTCCTTTTACTCTATTTCTTATGATAATAATACCATATTTACAAGAAAATGGGGGAATTGGGGAAATACCGTATGTTTGATAGTTAGGCTTTATATTCAAGCTTCTGACGGATTTGTTCGAATTCTTCGGGTAATAAATCTAGAGTGCGACCATGATGCCAACTTTCGTCGTAGGGAAGAAGGTGAACATGGGCGTGGGGTACATCTGTACCGATGACTTTCCAAAGAGTACGAGCACCAAGTACTTTTTCCATATGGGCACTAAGTTTTTTGACGGTATGCATGAGAGCGTCGTAATCCTCGTCTGTAAGTTCGTAAATTTTATCGGTTTCTGTTTTGGGAATTACAAGAGTATGACCTTTGGTTTCTGGATTGATATCCAGAAAAGCGAGAGTTTTGTCGTCTTCGTAGATTTTGTAGCAGGGAATCTCGCCTTGGATTATTTTTGTGAAAACACTGCTCATTTTTCGGTTTTCTTAGTTTTTTTCTTCTTGATAATCTGATAGTAAATCTCGGTAAAGATAAATGCAAAAACCAGTGCGCCGATTACATCAAGTGGCCAATGTAAGTTTGCGAGAACACGGCCGGTACAGGTAAGGGAAATACCGATAAACATGAGTAGTTCTAGGACGATGCGGAGTTTTTTCGACTTGACGTATTTCGGCAAGATGATTGTGACCATGAAAAAGATTGTGGCAACAACCATAGAATGGGTGGAAGGGAAGGATGATTCTCCGGAACCGTTTGGCCTAACACTCACGATGAGCAGTTTATCAAAAATAAAATAGGTAATAACCATTAATGCGAGAGGCAACGGCATCCAACGGATTTGCTTGTCTACCTTTTTGATGGATTTACGAGTAATCCATTGG
>CAYXTS010000056.1:0-2514 GCA_964468665.1 uncultured Candidatus Saccharibacteria bacterium | reverse complement strand
GCCAGCGGATGCAAAATATACGCCACCCCATTCTTATCCACCTGCCCCTTATGCGCCTTCACGGCAATTTCTAACGCTGTTTCGAAAACTGAGTTCATATCGTCTCCTTCCTATTTATTATACATCTTTGCGATTCAAACCATAAGCAAGCGGTAGGGGGTTGAAAAAATCAAAGAATCATGATAATAATCTTGCAAAACTAAAAGGAGAAAAATGAGCATACTCCAAGAATACGAAGAACAAAGTAAATATCTCGGTCAAGATACAATTGACACTATTTCTGAATATATCTCTTTTCTAAAAGCTAAAGGAATAAATATTTTATACTCGGATATCATATATAAAAAAGAGGAATGGCAAAAATTCGCAAACTGGCGCAAAAAAGTATATAATAGAAAACATGGAAAAAGTTCAAAGGGAGATTGAAAAATTCAATCAAGAACGCGACTGGGATCAATTTCATAGCCCAGAAAATCTTGCAAAATCAATTGCCATAGAAGCAGGAGAACTCCTCGAATGTTTCCAGTGGGATAATAAATTCGACAAAGAAGAAGTTTGTGATGAACTTGCCGATGTTCTTAATTACTGCCTTCAAATGGCTAGTAAACTGGAAGTCGACCCAGAAGAAATCATCTTAAACAAATTAGAAAAAACTCGTAAAAAATATCCCATCGAAAAAGCCAAGGGTGTTAGCACAAAATACAATAAACTAAAGTGAGGTAATATGATTATTTATGACGGTATCAAAACAGATTTCATGAAAGATGTTCGTGACAACCTAATTTGTAATAAAATCTACGAACAGTACCAAAAATACTTCGGACATACTACCGAGCCACAAATGCGAGCATGGCAAAATTCTATGCAGTATATGAGGAATGTTCTCGATTCAGAAAAAATCCCAGATAATTGTGGTGTAGCTATTGAATACAATATCCCCACAACCTCAAAAAGAATTGATTTTATTTTAACCGGCATAGATACAAACGAAAAGAAAAACGTTGTCATTATCGAATTGAAACAATGGGATGATTGCTCCGCAGTTGACGCGGAAGATGCAGTTGTAGTTGAAACCTATGTTGGTGGTGGTATGCGACGTACACCACACCCTTCTTATCAAGCTTGGAGTTATTCGGTATATATTAATAATTACGTCGAGTCAACTCAAGATGGCAAAATGAATCTTCTACCCTGCGCCTTTCTTCATAATTATCACTTTAAAGAAAACGATCCAATCCTAAGTGAGCAATACAAAGACTACATTGAAGCTGCCCCAATGTTTGGCGCCGAAGATTTCCCAAAACTACGCGAGTTTATTACGAAACATATCAAAAAAGGAGACAATGGTAAAACGATTTACGAAATAGATCACGGGCGATTCCGTCCAAGCAAAAGTCTCCAAGACTGTCTTGTTTCTATGTTAAATGGCAATGAAGAATTTGTGCTTATCGACGATCAAAAAGTCGCCTACGAAACCGCCATGAAAATGGCCGCTGAAGCCATCGCCTTTAACCGAAAGAAAGTATTGATTGTAGAAGGTGGCCCAGGCACCGGAAAATCTGTTCTTGCAATTAATCTACTCGTAAATCTTATCAAAAAAGATGCAACCACCTTTTATGTAACAAGAAACGGCACGCCTCGCGCAGTATTTAGAAAAAAGCTACAAGGTGATTTCAAGAAAGATTTTATCGAATCGTGTTTTCAAAACTCGGGTAATTTCTATCAAGTCGAATCAAATAGTATTGATGCGCTAGTTGTGGATGAGGCGCATAGGCTTACTGAAAAATCCGGCTTCATGAGTAATCTCGGTGAAAATCAAATCAAAGAAATCATCAACGCAGCCAAATTCTCCGTATTCTTTATCGACGAAGACCAAAAAGTTACACTCAAAGATATTGGCACTATAGATTCGATTAAGAAATTCGCAAACGAATTGGGGGCCGAATGTGAAACCATCGAGCTCGAAAGCCAATTCAGATGCAATGGTTCAGATGGTTACTTAGCATGGCTAGATAATCTATTAGATATAAGAAAAACTGCAAATTTTGATAATATGGACTTTAATTATGATTTCAAAGTTTTTGACGACCCTAACGAAATGCGCGAAGCAATTATAGAAAAGAATAGAACTAACAATAAATCTCGCATTGTAGCCGGCTATTGCTGGAATTGGATAAAAGAAGGTAAGAATGATACGAACTTCTACGACATCACTATTCCGAAGTATCAATTCGGCATGAGTTGGAACCTGAGCGACAAATCGCAAACTTTTGCCATTGAACCAAACTCTATAAACGAAGCTGGGTGTATTCACACTTGCCAAGGACTAGAGTTCGATTATGTCGGCGTGATCATTGGAGATGACCTAATCTATCGCGATGGAAAAATAATCACTGACGTGACTAAACGCGCCTCGACAGATCAATCAATCAAAGGGTACAAAAAACTACTAGAGAAAGACCCGGAAGGCACTACTTCGCTTCTCGACAGAATCATTAAAAACACTTATAAAGT
>CAYXTS010000055.1:0-2648 GCA_964468665.1 uncultured Candidatus Saccharibacteria bacterium | reverse complement strand
TTTTTGTAGAGGTCGAAAACGTCGACTTGCTTAAACTTCCCCCATTATATCGCACATTTCCCCCTGTGTCAACACCTTTTTTATAATTTTAATCCTGTTTTTTACGACTTTTATATCTCACCACTAGCCAGATAATAATCAATATAATCACAAATACAATAAGGAATAATAGCCAGATTGGACAAATAATTACCATCTTTTCAACTTTCGCAGTCACATCCTCAAATTCCACCGTATATATTACGTTAAAAATACCTACACCTGGAGTCCCATCCCAAGCTATCTCTTCATAACGAGTTCTATCCGGTAAGATAGTTTTTGTATCAGGGTCTTCTTCATTAGTATAAACTTCTTCATTACTAAACAATGGGAATACTTGTAATGTGTATTTGGCATCACCATGTACATTACCATTGTTTTTCACCGAAGCAGAGCCTTTTATATCACCAGAGAGTAAGAAGCTAGGTACATTTATATCCGTAATCTCACCTCGTCTAATTACGTCGCCAGCTATCTCAGCATAAACCGTATAAGCAATTTTCTTTTCTTCTTTAATCGTAGAAGTTACGTCTCCGTCATCAGAATCATCATCATTGTCAGACTCTTCCGTCCAAGAATCACCTTGTACTATAATAGAAGCGTATTGTCCTCCACCAGGAGCATCCTTAGGCACATCAATAGTGTATTCTATAATTACCTCTTCGCCTGGAGATAAAATACCCTCAGTAGGTGACTCTATCTTAATCCAATTCACTATTTCACAATAAGTATTACATTTCTCAAAAACATTTTTATAATCCTCATCCACGTAAAACCCTTCTACTTCCACCTTGTACTTTATATCTGCGGTATCTCCCTGCGGTACATAAACCTTCAAAGCAGAAGAATATTTTTCCCCAGGATTTAAAAGAATTTTTTCTTTCATCGGTGACAAAGAGAAAACAAATCTCTCATTAGCAGCACTCGTATTCGTAATCCGAATCAACGAAAAAACCATCGTCAGTATCAAAACTGCAATGAACGATATCCTACTTATTCTTTTATGATTAGTTTTCATTTACCTCCTCTTTGGTTTTATTATTTTTAATTACACAATCCAAACCCGCCTCATTGTATATTTTTGCCATCTTCTCTTTGGTGAGTTTTTCTGCATTATATATATTATTCAGCATAAAATATCTAAAGGGTTTTTGACCAAACTCATCACTCTTAATATAAATAGACATTTGCAAGCTATTATCAATAAAACTATATTTAGCATTTAAATCGTCTGTTTCCATACCGTCATCATAAAAACTCAAGTTCATATTGCCGTGATTAACAGACTCGCTCTTTTTGGCCATATCTATATCTGAATAGTCTAGCCTGTAATATAATGCAATCGAATGCAAAACATCATCTTCAAAAAACGCATTAATTTTAAGGTTCTTTGAGTCAGAATTATCAAACGTAAATAATGGATAAGCCGTCGTTTCCGATTCACATACAATAGTTTCCGAAACAGTATAATCCTCACCACCACCAGTTACAGTAATTTGTCCACTCATACCGGAAATCAAAATGGCAAGCACAGCTCCAAATATCAATATTAGAATCAAAAAAGTCCAAATTGGTAATCCATTTTTACTCTTTTTATCACTAAACACATTCACCTCCTATCCTAATATTGATATCTAGACAAGAAAATCCCGGCTCACCCGGGATTTTCTTATTTTAAGCTACAATGCTAATTATTGAGCAGCCAAGACATAGGTTGCAGTACCATTGTAAGTACCAGCAGCTTGGTCAGCACCCGTACCTACCTTGTAAGAGAAGGTATAGGTATCGGTCATGGTAGAACTACCAGTGATTGCCGTACCAGAAGCAGCAAAGATAGTAGCAGTACCAGAATTCTTGCTATAGTAAGCAGCCCAGCTCTCAGAACCAGCCGTTGGATCAGCACTACCATCATAAGAAATAGTAGTAGGACCAGTCAAACCAGTAAAGGTTGGAGTGATGCTATAACCATCAGCATCGTTACACTTTACAGTTAGTGACGTAGCGCTAGAAGTAGCACCAAAGCTTACTAATTGGTTTGGAGCTGCAGATGCAGTGTACTCATTACCGTTAGAGCTTGTAGCAGCTTCTGGAGTAATCCCATCATAAGTACAGGAAGAGCTCACAGTAAGCACTAACTTATCCTTTACGGACAAAGTATCTGTAGCAAACACACCCGCGAAAGGTAATGCAGCCATGGCTAAAGCAGCTACGCCCGCACCAGCAATTATTGATTTTTTCATATTATTATTCTCCTCCGCCAAAGACGGAAATTAATTTATATTTTGTGTTAAATATAGAAACATAATCATTATGTGAAGGAATGCTATTTAGCAGAGGTAAAAACATACAAATGATATCGAGATGGCAATGGTTACTCAAATTAGATTAGTGATAAAATCTAGTTTATATTAGGCAATAATTAGACAATCATAAAAAGCATAAATTTAAATAAAAAAATTGTGGAAAAGTTCGTTTTACCTCTTAAAAATTTACTAAAAAATTTATTGACAAGTCCATTATGGTTATGTAAAATAGGAAATGTTAAAGGTTATACATTTAACACAAAATATAAAATAATTCTGCTTGTTTGCAGAAAGGAGATAAAATAA
>CAYXTS010000054.1:0-2877 GCA_964468665.1 uncultured Candidatus Saccharibacteria bacterium | reverse complement strand
GCTGGTAAGTCACTTCAGTCGTGTCCAACTCTGTGCAACCCCATAGATAGCAACCCACCAGGCTCCCCTATCTCTGGGATTCCCCAGGCAAGACTTCTTCCTCGGTCGTAACCTCCGGACGTTCCCTCAAGAAGGGTTCACTAGCTATCGCCATAAAAGCCGAACCGTCGTCCAATATTCCACTCAACCCTGCCCAAAAAATGGCCCTGGAAGGCCTGCAGGAGGGCCTAGGAGCCACGAAACTGCTGTTTGGCGTTACTGGTAGTGGTAAAACTAATATATACCTCAAAATGGCTAATAATGCCCTTTTAGAGCAAAAGTCTGTTATTGTTTTAGTGCCGGAAATAGCCCTGACTGGACAATTGGTTCGAATTTTTGGAAAAATGTTTGGCGAAAAAGTAATAGTGATGCACTCTGGTTTAACAGAGGCCGAAAGACATTTATTATTTGAAAAAATTCTGATGGCAAAAGAGCCATTGATCGTACTGGGGCCACGGTCAGCATTATTCGCGCCAATAGCGGATTTGGGGCTTATCATTATCGATGAAGAGCATGAGGGAGCATATTTTCAGGAAAATGCACCAAAATATTCTGCAATTAGAGTGGCCAGTTTCATAGCAAAAGTAACTGGTGCTTCCCTGATACTTGGTTCGGCAACTCCTAGCGTAGAAGATTACTATATCGCTATGCGACAGAAAGCAGTAATACCTCTGACGAAAAAAGCAAAGACCACCGCAATTAAGCCAGAGGTCCAGATTATTGATTTTAAAGATAGAGGTGAGTTTTCAAAAAACAAATATTTCTCAAATTCCCTGCTTGGGGCGATTTCGGAGAATATCAAAAACAAAAAACAAACATTAATTTTTCACAACCGCAGGGGTTCGTCCCCATTAACGATTTGTGAGGATTGCGGAGAGGAGATATTATGCCCGAATTGTTTCCTTCCACTAACATTACATGCGGATGAATACGCACTACATTGTCACACATGCGGATTCCATACAAAAGTGCCTACTGGATGCCCCAAATGCGGAATGCCAGGCTTGATACACAAAGGTTTCGGAACAAAACTCTTAGAGACAGAACTAAAAAAACTATTCCCAGCGGCCATAATCAAAAGATTTGATGCAGATAACAAAAAAGGCGAAGGGCTGGAGGCAGTTTATGCGGAAGTACAAAGCGGAGAAATAGATATACTAGTAGGCACGCAGGTACTTGCAAAAGGTTTAGATTTACCGAAATTGGCTACTATCGGCATAGTACAGGCCGATGCTGGGTTGTCCCTTCCGGATTATGCGGCCGATGAACGAACCTTTCAATTAATTACGCAAGTAATTGGCCGGGTGGGGCGAGGTCATGTTGATACCGCAGAAGTATTTATTCAAACTTACCAGCCAGAACACCCAGTCATAAAATATGCTTCTAATGAAGATTATGTAGGTTTTTATAATTCCCTGATAAGAAAAAGGCGACGAGCTGGGTTTCCGCCGTTTAAGTTTATGGCCAAAATTGAAATTACCCTAAAAACAGAATCAATTGTACTGAGAAAAGTCCAGGAATTAGCTCGTAAATTATCCGCAGATAAAAGATTAGTAGTTTCCCCACCCCAACCAGCGTTTCACGAGAGGACTACGAAAGGTTTTACTTGGCAGATACTGCTAAGGGCAAGTTCGCGCAAAATATTGCTTGAGGTCTGTTCTAGTTTAGATCAGAACTATAAAATTACTCTTGATCCGCCTAGTCTATTATAGAATCAGTCTTTTGTTTACAGGGGTAGATTTCTGTGATATAATGGGCTTATGAAAATAATCACCACGCCTGATGCAAGACTCAGAGAAAAATCAGAGAAAGTGTATGAAATAAACGATGAAATTCGCGATATTATTGCTGATATGCGGAAATTATCTCTGGATTGGGAAAAAGAACACCCTTATGAGTTATCTGCAGCGATGGCGGCACCACAGGTAGGAGTATTGAAGCGGATAATCATCATCCGTGATGATATGGAAGACAAGGAGAAAGCAACCTTTACTGCCTTGATAAATCCAGAGGTAATCCGAGCTGATGGAAAAATCAAAAAAGATTACGAGGGGTGTTTATCAGTGCCAACGATTTATGGAATGGTGCCTCGTCACACTAAAGTGCGAGTAAAAGCCAAGCTAGAAGATGGAACTGAGGTCAGGATTAAAGCTACCGATGAATTGGCGCGTACGCTTCTTCACGAAATCGACCACCTAAACGGGATTTTGTTTATCGACCATATCAAGGGAGAAAAAGGCGCGTTTTACGAGATGAGTAATAGCGGTGACTTGGTGCCGGTAGATTACGATAAGAAAATTGCTGGAAACAAAAAGCTCTGGGGTGAGGAGTAGGCTTTGTCATGGAGAAAGTAATATTCTTCGGGAATGGGCTATTAGCAGAATCTGCGTTAGCGGTTATAGCTCGTGATTGCCAGGTGATCTTCCATGCTCGGACCAAGGAGGATTTAGAAGAGGTAAAAAAAATAAAGCACAAAAATCCGGAGGCGCATGGAATCTTGGCGTCTTTTGGAGTTTTGGTAAAATCAGATATTTTAGATTTGTTTGAACCTGAAGGGATTTTGAATATTCACCCTTCTCTCTTGCCTGCTTATAGAGGTGCATCACCAATAGAAAGTGCAATTTTGGCTGGGGATGTAGATTTCTCCGTGTCTGTAATGAAGCTTGAAAAAGCAATGGATGCGGGTCCGATTTATCATCAAAAGACTTTACCTGGCTTGCCACTTTGTAAAAATGATATTTACAAAGCATTAGCGGAATCAGGGGCGGAAGAAATGCATCCGAGGTCAGCGGAACACTTTCACGGTTTCCCTGTTCTATCTGAAATGAATTCTTTATG
>CAYXTS010000053.1:0-3279 GCA_964468665.1 uncultured Candidatus Saccharibacteria bacterium | reverse complement strand
TTCAAACATATTCATCCCGACAGGATGTTCAATATCGGCAGGGTCAAAATAGATGACGTCGTCAATACGGTCCTCTGGGACGCGTTTCAACAAGGCTTCGACAGCATCACCATGCGGATCAATGAAGGCAAAACCCCGTCCAGCAACCATATCTTGAAAGGCGATGTTTTCAAGAAAAACAGATTTACCCATGCCAGTTTGGCCAATAACATACATATGGCGGCGACGGTCATCGTCGGAGAGATAGATCTGCTTTTCCTGACCACGAAACTCGTTAGTACCAAGAAAAACTCCTTCTGTGGCTAATCTGGCGGGGCCATCGACCTGTTTGACTAGCTGTCGTTCGACGTTGGAACTTGGGATGGCAGATTGTTCTGGGAGATGAAAGATACTACTGAGTTCTACACTGTTTAAAATATTTGTTCGGGTCTTTAAGGGGAAAAAGCGAAAACTGTAATCCGTAACTAAGCGACTTGGGTCCTTGAACACATTTACTTTAAAACCGTTATATTCGGGGGAGTTAAACTGGGAAAAGGCGCTAATAATGCCCCCTAGGATCGCGTCTGAGCGGGGTTTAGTATTGGAGCTTGCTACCACCCTAATCAGGGTTTCGAACGCTGGGTAGCGCATTTTGGAGGTAATTGCGGCGATTTCGTCTTGTTTTAGGCTACTGATTTGTTCGGTCGTGGTGGTTTTTTCGTGCATTTCTGGTACCTCAAAGGGGGCGCGAATGACATCCATTACTAACTGGCCCACGCCAGCCCCAGAGGTAGTTGTTTTAGTTGTGCCCTTTTGAGTGTTTTCAATAAATTCTTTACCTTTTTCAGACCACCTTTTTTGTGCGGGACGAAATAAAATTTGTACGGCGGCGCCTTCGTTTTTATTCACAGCAGAGAGAGCGTTTAGGATTGCCATTGCGGCATCCCGTTTAGTATCTTCGTAGGTTGCGATAGGAAGATAGTATTCCTTATTCAGGGTCAATTCGGCTCCCGCGATAGTACTGATATTTACATCATCGCCGAAGATGTTTTCTTCTGGGCGATCCTCAATGCGAGCGGTAGGATAGGCAGACTGGATAGCCTGCTTTGTAACCTCTTTAAGGACAGCTGGCACGAGGGCGTAATATCTGATAATACCGTCTTTTGCGATAATCTCGAAGGAAAAATGACGTTCCCCATAAAGTTTAGCGGGGAGGCCTTTCGTTGTGGTGGCAACGAGGATAGAGTACATGAGTTGAGCTTTTGAGACAGACTCATCGACAATATCCCTGTTGTCGCGACCGCCGGCAGCAATATCGTCAGTGGAGGGCGGAAGATGAATGAGGAGGGGCGCCATTTTGAGTCCACGTTCGTATTTTTTGGCTTTTCGGAGCTTAGAGATACGAGAAAGAGAGAGAATAGCCAGCAGCAGGATGGCAGATAGAGAAACTAAAAGGATAATTAGCCACGAATCCACTATTCACCTCCTT
This sequence comes from uncultured Candidatus Saccharibacteria bacterium, assembly GCA_964468665.1. GTDB lineage: Bacteria > Patescibacteriota > Saccharimonadia > Saccharimonadales > Saccharimonadaceae > Nanosyncoccus. The sequence goes on along the minus strand of CAYXTS010000053.1, from coordinate 1,811 downwards.
TTGGGATGATTTTTTGAAGGTAAGCAGAGCGGAGTTCTTGCATTTTAGCATAGGTTGATGACAAAGGGGCTAGTGGCTTTTTGAAGTCGCTGGCAATAGACTCGGCAAGGTTTAAGGTTGCCTGGCTAATATGGTCGCCATCTGGATAGACTTCGGTAGGGTTTTGTTTCTCCGTTCTTAAAGGATTGTCAGAACTCGTTATAACCCCAAGCGGAATCGTTTTTTCTGCTTCAAATGGGTCGAAAAATGCGGGAACTGGGTCAGTATTTTTTTCTAGCGAAAATCCAGGAGTCGGAGGGGTCTCAATTTGTGGCTCATCATTCGAAATTAGTTCCCCTTTAATCTCTGGGCGGTCTGCGGGGAATTTTTCGCTAAGAGGTTTCTCCTCATCTTTAAGCGTAAAAGTGTCAGGCGTATAAAAAAGATTTTGCTTTGAGATAGCTTTTTCTGCGGTTTTTGGCTGACTATTTACTGTATGACCATAGTCCATATGTTTATTTTACCACATTATGCGCGTTTCATCACTAAAAATTCAGCTAAAAATAGAAAAATGAGAATTAGTCCTAGCGTCCAGAGGTTAATTACTCCAAATGAGCGAGCCATAAGCACCATAATGGGTCCGAAAGAGATAATGGCAGCATAAAGATAGTCCTTTTTCCTAAAAATCGAACGCCTGATTGCGATTTTGTAGAAGGCTTTTAAGACAAGAGAGGTTAAGCTGAAGACCACAATGTAAAGTGTTGTAAAAAAAACTAAAACACCTAACGGTCCGATTTCCGTAGGTGATGTGAGTGTAAGCATTAGAATTAAAGCTGCGAGTCCTAGAATGCCAACAATTGTTATAACGCGGTTATGGTTCATAACTTCATTATATCACACTTAGTTAGTTCCCCCAAGAATTTCCTCTCTGATTTTATGGAGGAAAGCGGATGGGTTATCTGGTTCTAAAATCTTAACTATTAACCACAACCCTGTTCCGCTTTTCCTTCTGACCGCTTCACGCTAGGTGAAGCATATGTCCTTGCTAGTTTTTCCCTTTCATTCTTGTTTATGCTTAAATAAGGTTCTAATGAAAGATTTTCTAACGCGCTCGACGCATTTAGCGGAGCTCTAGGTAATTCCTATGTTGTAATTTATGGCTAGAAATTACCTTTTCGCCCGCCAAACAAGGCTTTATGGTTTCTTTTTGGTTCTTTTGCGACAACGCTTCATGGTTTACTCCTTTTGTTTATTGTTTTTGTTTTAGTCATCACGACTATTTTCATAATAGCACAAGTTTATTAAAAAATCAATAGATTTGTTCAATTTTATATGAGTATTTTTTACAACATTTACTCTAATTTTTCCCTGTTCTAATTTTGTGTTCATTTTGTTGTAATTTTTACAACAATTTTGTGGAAATCTAATTTTCGTGATCGATTTTGTACTAAAAAATCTAGACATGAGTCTAGATTTCAAAGTCTTTTTTGGTGGAGCTGGGGGATACTGCCTCCCCGTCCGAGTTATCACTGGGATATGAATCTACGCGTATAGTTTCCTGTTTTATCTCGGCGATTGCCATGAGCTGCAGAAAACGAAACTCATGACCGCCTTGGTGAAGATTGTCGGGCCAGTAGCCGACCAAGCTAATAGCCTTATTCCCGTTGTATGATAATCCACGTCCTACGGAACCTCAGAGCGAGGACCAGCCTAAAATTTAACTAGGCATAGGCTGGCATGTACATGACATGCGCAGTTTTCGTGTTTTTAGCACTTATTAATACTTACGGTATTTAATCGACACGCATCATATCTGTTAATAATCCGTCTAA
>CAYXTS010000052.1:0-3285 GCA_964468665.1 uncultured Candidatus Saccharibacteria bacterium | reverse complement strand
AGGCATCGGTACGAGAACGTGTCGATGGATTACCTCCTTTCTTGAGAAGGAATTAATGCTTATGAATCCTTTTAGGATGCATAAAGCTAGGTCGGTTACGGTTATGTCGAGTAAGCTTAGGGCATAACACATCTGGTTCACCAGACGTAACAAGAGCTTTTATACTGCAGATGAAATTGCACAACTAAGTTGTTAAACACCAAAATACCACCCACTAAGGGTGGATTTTTGTTTGGACCGGGCAATAGGTTATTTTGCTCAAGCTTGCAAACGCTACTAGGGGTGATATAATCTTTACAGAGTAATAGCTCGTACTTTATCATTATCGAATATTAAAAAGGGAGGGGATTCAATTGCCTAAACGTAAAAATATTCTTACGAGTGACCTTATTATCGCTATGTCAAAATATGGCGACGAGCTCGGGCATCCTCCAACTACAGCCGAAGTCCACCAAAGGGCTAAGGATGGGAAGATGGCCTCCGTCAATATTTATCTCAGCCGCCTCGGCTATAATGAGAAGATTGGCAAAAACACATGGGGTATAGTTCTTGCCGCATGCGGAATGCAGATGCCGGAAAACCGTCCCGGACGCGGGCGAAAGCTTAGTTCAGCGGAAAAGGCTCGCAGAAACCGTATTGCAATGGACAAGAAAAAGCAAAGAGAGAACCTAGCTCGTGAAAAACGCATAGCAGAGTTTAAAGCTAAAAAAGCCAAAGAAGAGAAAGCGCAACCTCACAAAATAACGCCACCAGTGCCTCAGCCAATAGCGGTAAGTATCACTGGTCGCCAAGGGCTAGCCGATGAGCTCGAGCTTATCAATCTTATCGGGATGCCAGTTGTGGTCGTAAAACACAAAAAACCAATGATTCTACAACCAAATGGGAGCGTCATATTCTACGCGGAAAGCTACAAGTTCTTAGATGACGTTACGATTAGCAAAGAACTCTCCGAGCTCTTCGGTAATGTGCAGGCACGTCGGGTACATATGCCTTTCTGCATCGTTACAACAAGCAATGAACGCATCGCTTTTCCCCCACCAAAACCTGGCACCTACTATCTGCTGCCAAGGCAACAAGCCGAAATCATTGCGTCTACTGGCCGTACTATGAATGACCTAGTTTTTCCATTGCAGTACCGCAAAGCAAAAAACCTATTGGAAATTCAGACGATAGGTATTAAGATTTCCAAAAAATGATATTCGATAAAAATCCACCCCCTAAGGGTGGATTTTTGTAGACCGAAATTATCTTTCATCCCCCTCACCATGCAGTTTATTCCGTTTCGCCCGATCTCCAAGTTTCTTAAGATTAATCTCCGCCACATCACCGAGCGATATATCGAGATATGTTGCAATTGCCGATACATACCACAGCACATCGCCGAGTTCCTTGGCAATTGCCATTCTATCCTCGGCATTCACCTGCCCGCCTTTATCACGAATAATCTTCTTAAATTTGTCCGCCGTCTCCCCAGATTCACCCACTAGCCCAAGCACTTTTTCCATTAGCCCGCCCCCAGTTACATTTGGTTCCGGGTTAAACAGATCAAATTTAATGGCTTTTTCCTGATATTCGCTGAATTTCATCTAATCTTCCTCTTATGATATAATTATACCATAGATGGAAGATACTAGAAATCTCATTGATGATTTTAAGGGTAAGACCAATGGAGAAATTTTTGATGCTTTGAGTCACAATCGCAATAAATTAGAAATCGCTATTGAAAATGTTGAACACGACTTTAATATTGGTTCCATCGTCCGCACTGCCAACTCCTTCAACGTTAGCAAGGTTCACATTATTGGTCGCAAAAAATACAATCGGCGTGGCGCTATGTGCACCGACAAATATCTTGAAATTGTCCACCATGAAACGATAGATAGTTTCTTAAAGACTCAGGCCAACAGGGAATTAGTCGCTATAGAAAACAATACTCCCCGCGCTAAGCCACTCCACGAGAAAGCACTTAGTCTGAATACGACTCTTATATTTGGCTCAGAAAATAGCGGTATCACCAACGAACTATTGGGCTATGTCTATGATGTCCGATTCATAGAATCATTTGGCTCTACTCGTTCCGTCAACGTCGGTGCCGCCGCCGCTATCGCGATGTACGAATGGACTCGCCAAAACGTCTTCAATGTTTAGAATATGGTATAATGTTAAGAAAGGAGAATAATATGGCAGCAAGCATTTATGACTTCTATATCAAAAACCGTAAAAGCGAAACAAAACCACTTCAAGATTACAGAGGCAAAGTATTACTGATAGTTAATACTGCTACCGGTTGCGGTTTTACACCACAATACGAGGGTCTTGAAAAACTTTATACCAAGTATCATGATCAAGGATTGGAAATCCTAGATTTTCCATGTAATCAATTTGGACATCAAGCCCCTGGCTCCGATGACGAAATTCACGAATTTTGTACCGCAAAGTATAAAACCACCTTTGACCAGCTCTCCAAAATAGAGGTCAACGGCGACCATGCTAATCCATTATGGACGTATCTCAAAACTGCCATTCCGGATGATCCAGAGCCTAAAGGCATGAAGAATAAGCTCGCTATGAAAGCAATCTCAAAAATACCCGGAGCCAACAAGGAAAAGGGGTTTATTAAATGGAATTTCACGAAGTTTTTAGTAGACCGAAACGGTAAAGTGATAGAGAGATTTGGGCCAACCGATGAGCCACTAGACTTTGAAGATAAAATTAAGGAGATATTATAATGGAGCTCATAGATTTTTATGCAGATTGGTGCGGACCCTGCCAGATGCTTAAACCTATTCTGGAGGAATTCGAGAAAAATCACCCAGAAATCAAAGTTTCCCGCGTCAACATAGATGAAAATGAAACTTTAGCTGAAGAATTTAGCGTATCAACTATTCCATGCCTAGTGGTAATCAAAGATGGCAAAGAAGTTGCGCGAGAAGTCGGCGTAATGCCCATGAAGAAAATCGAAAAACTAGTTAAGGTATAAGGCCATCTAGCGGATAAAATCTACGAACAGCGATAGTATCAAGGTGTGTAGATTCGCTGCTATCAGTAAACCGACCACAATTGCGATTACGCCAAAGAGCTTAACTTTTTCATATGACGAAACACCATTAGCAAAATTATCTGCAATCTGTCGGTAAAAAATAACCACCATTCCACCAAGCGCCGCAATCACAATCCCACCGAATAGCCATCCAAAATCAAATGTAAAATCCATAAAACAATTATAACACAAAAAATGGTGGGGATATGTGGACTTGAACCACAGACCTCGTCATTATCAGTGAC
>CAYXTS010000051.1:0-3565 GCA_964468665.1 uncultured Candidatus Saccharibacteria bacterium | reverse complement strand
TATAGGAGCCAACAATAAAAATCATCGCCGCTAGAATAAGGTTTACGAGATTAAAAATAGTAAAGGTGTTTCTTGCGATAATTTTGGAGATGGAATTTGATTTCTTGTGCTTAAAATCGTTCGTTTTTCCCTGTTTTTCTCTTGCTGCAACTTCGGCAGAAGTGAGGCCTGTCAGTTTCATACTATGATTATACCATTTTTCTCTTATACTTTGTTTGGATTATCATGTTTCTGCATCAAAATAGGTTATTCTGTAACCAGAACACGTGCTTTTTCTTGACTGCTTATGGTTTTTATTGCATAAGCATAATAATCCGGCTTGGGTATGATTCCCTGTCGGTAGCTAATTTTAGTTATCGTAGTTTTAGCAATTTTGGCTTTTGGTCTATCAAACGTCAATGGCGTGCTAAAACTTTCTCCGTTCTCCCAACGTACAGCCTGGTGGCTGTAGTTGTTGGCTTTATTTTAGCGTGAGCGGAATTTTTTGTCAAGCTCGGTTGCCAGGGTCTATGGTTGCTAGACAAAAGGGAACAAGACAAAAAATGCTCATGGTTTCTGTGGATAAAATTGGTGGATTTCGTGTTAAAATCTAAACATGGCTTATATAAGAAAATTCAAAACGACTTCCGGAGCGACTGGGGTGCAGGTTTGTTACAAGGAAGGGAATCGCGTAGCGAAAACCGTGCATGTAGGATCTGCTTCATCAGATACGATGCTGGACAAATTACTACGCAAGGCACAGGGAATCATAGACGGAGAAAAGGGGAAGCCAATGTTTAATTTGGATAAGTTTAATAAAAAATAATCTTTGCCAGGTGCTTGAATTTTGTAATTATGCTATAGTATACATGGAAAGGATTCAAAATGGCAGATTATCAATATTTAAATGAAGAAAGATATCAAAAGAACAAAAAAACACTTATTGTTATTGCGGTTGCGATTCTGATTTTGGGATTGTTAATTGGTGGTGGTTTGCTCACTGGTGGAATTATTAAAAAGAACAATGCAGCACAGATAGACGATTCGATGCCAACTTATTCTCTTGAATCTAGTTTTGCCGATGTTACGACAAGCTCATCAAGATGGATAAATACAGCTTCTCAAAAAAACGACGAAGAATTCACAGCGAGCGTAATGATAGGGATTGGTATTCTTATAATTATTGCTTCTGTTATGGGTTCGGCCCCAATAATAACTTTTGCAAAGCGTAGGGAAATTATGGCGTTTAAGTTGCAGCAGGTAGCTCCTGTGGCAAAAGAGGGAATTGAAAAAGCTGCACCGGTAATAGGAAATGCGACAGGAGAAATGGCGAAGGCGGCTGGGCCAGGCGTAGGTGAGGCTATAGGTGGCATTGCAAAGGAAGTAGCCAAGGGCGTAAATAAGGGTCTAAAAGAAGATTAGAAAATTTAACTGTTGTATCTAAATTAACTCTAATTGTTGCTTGAGGCGGTCGATAAGGGCGGATTTTTCGGTGATTTGGTCTGTAGTTTCTTTAACGAGGTGGGCGGGGGCTTTGCTGACATAATTCGGATTGAGCATACGAGCATTAAGATTATCTAGTTCACGACCAACGGAGAGAATCTTCTCGGTGAGGGCGTCTTTATATTCGTTTACTACCTTCTCTGAAACATCCAGGTATAGCTCGTGATTTGCTAATGCGATTCTTAGGCCCCTAGGAGAGCCGTTTAAAGCAATAATAGCTGGAACTCTGGTGAGTGCCTTAATGAGCAACAAATTATCCTCCGTGAGACTATCTTTGTCATATAATAGGCTGTATTTTTTGGCGTTATTAGTGCCTGGGAGGCTCTGTAATGTGGTTCTGACTTCGGACACGATAGTTCTTATGTTTTCGAACTCTTCAGCGGAAATGGGGTCATATTTGAATTTTACGGGCCATTTAGCGGTAGCAATGAAGCCGTTTGTCCAGGATAGATTTTGCCAGATTGTTTCCGTAACAAAGGGCGCAAAGGGGTGAAGCGCAATCAATAGAGTTTCGAGGGTGATTTTTAGTAGCTCGATGTTCTTGAAAATCTTTTGGGATTCGAGGAACCAGTCAGCATATTTATCCCAAATAGTTTGGTATAAAGTTTCGACGGCTTCGGCAAAACGATAGTGCTCTACGTCATGTTCAATTTGCTCTAGGCAATTGTCAATCTCGCGGCAAATCCAATCTTCGCCCATGTTGTTGGTTGTATAAGATGTCGAAAATGATTCATCCTCGACACGCTCGCCTCGGCCCGTCGTTACGGGCGAGGCTTCGCTTGACTCGCTCCCGTCGTCGCTCAACAGTTTCGAATGAACATTTTTCGACATCTTATCATCTCCATCTATGATGCTTTTGATAAGGCGGGAGATGTTCCAGAGTTTGTTGCAAAGGTTGCGGCCGGCGATGACGGAGTTCTCGCTAAAAGCCTGGTTCATACCAGCAGAACGACCTCTTAAAATGCCGAGGCGGAAAGCGTCAGAGCCGTATTTGGCTACAAGCTCCATTGGATTAATGACGTTGCCTTTGGATTTACTCATTTTTTTGCCATGAGCATCTAGAACTAGGCCGTGTAGGTAAACTTCTTTAAATGGTACTTCACCGGTGACGTATAACCCCATCATAATCATCCTTGCGACCCAGGCAAAGAGAATGTCGGCACCGGTTTCCATAACATTGAGTGGATAATAAGGATTGCAGCTTCCCTCGGTCCAATTGGTACAGACTATGGGCCAGTGACTACTAGAGAACCAAGTATCAAAAGTATCTTCGTCGCGAACATATTTGACGCCGGCTTTTTCGATTTCTTTCAAGTTGGTGCGGCGGTCAAATATCCAATCTGGTGCATCGGTAGCGGAAGTATCAATCTTGCGAAACATTGGGATAGCTATGCCCCAAGGAATCTGACGAGATATATTCCAATCTTTGAGATTCTCTAGATAATTGATGAGGACTTTTTTCTTGTTGTCGGGGTAGAATTTGATTTCATCTGCTTTTAGGTGTTCGATAGCGACTTTGGCTAGCTTCTCGACATCGACAAACCATTGTTTTTTAAGGGTTGGCTCCAGTACAGTGCCACATTTGTAGCAGTGAGCAACAGAATGAACAAGTTTATTTTCGCCCTTTAATAATCCTTGCTCTTCCAAATCTTTTAAGACCTGCTTACGACACTCTTCGGTAGTAAGACCAAGGTATTTCTCTGGAACATTAATCATTTTTCCATCTTCGGCAATTACTTGGACGCGAGGAAGGTTGTGGCGCTCGCCAACCTCAAAATCATCAAAATCGTGGGCTGGAGTAATTTTTACCACACCCGTGCCATAGTCTGGATCGGCGTGTTCGTCACCGATAATAGGGATGGTTTTATCCGTTAGGGGCAATTGCACGTGTTTACCAATCAAGCCCTTGTAACGTTCGTCGTTTGGATTGACAGCAACAGCCGAATCGCCAAATAGGGTTTCTGGGCGTGTAGTGGAAACAATTAAAGAACTTGAAGCAATGCTTTCCTCGGACCGGAGTCGCTCGCTCCCGTCGTCACGGGGCTCGCGCTCCTCGCTACCTCGGTCGTAACCTCCGGAGCGT
>CAYXTS010000050.1:0-3828 GCA_964468665.1 uncultured Candidatus Saccharibacteria bacterium | reverse complement strand
CATGGAACCAAAGTTACCCTGTCCTTCAATAAGGGTATAACGCATTTTCCAAGGTTGAGCAAGGTTAACCATCGCCATATAGATAGAGGAGTCGCCATGTGGGTGATATTTACCCATGACGTCACCGACGATACGAGCAGATTTGACGGTAGCGTGAGGAGCCTTCCAGCCGTTTTTGTTCATAGTGTAAAGAATACGGCGGTTGACTGGCTTCAAGCCGTCGCGAACATCAGGGAGGGCGCGATCAACAATTACGGACATGGAGTAGCGGAGGAAATAGTCCTCCATGGTGTGTTCGACAGGTTTGTTTTCAATTCCATCTTGTTCTATAATTTCTTTTTTGTCTTCTTCCATAATTCCTCCTTAGAAGTCCAAATCATCAAGGTTAACAGTTGCTGCTCCGGCCTGGATGAAGTTCTTACGGAGTTCGACCTGATCTCCCATTAACTTCGTAAAGACGGCGTCAGCTTTTTCGGCGTCATCGATGTGGACTTTGACTAAAATACGGTTCTCGGGGTCCATAGTGGTTTCCCAGAGTTGTTTGGCGTCCATTTCACCAAGACCCTTAAAGCGTTGTTGAGCGGTATAACCAGCTTGCTTGAAGCGTTCTTGAGACTCATCGATTTTGGTACCGTTCTTCTTGCGCTCTTCAATTTTCTCAGTTAATTTATTCTCGAGAGCTACTTCGTCATAGAGGTAATCAATTTTACGGCTATTACCGGTACCTTTGATGAGACCAAATAGAGGTGGTTTAGCCAGGTAAACGTGGCCATCTTCTATAACTTTAGGCATGTAGCGGAAGAAGAAGGTCATAAGGAGCGTAGCAATGTGGAGCCCGTCGACATCGGCATCAGTCATGAAGATAATTTTGTCATATCTTAAACCATCGATGTTGAACTGATCACCAATGCCTACGCCAAGCCCTTTGATAAGAGAAACCAGCTCTTGATTAGCGAGCATCTTATCAAGACGTGCACGTTCGGTGTTTAACACCTTACCTCTTAATGGTAGGATGGCTTGGATTTGAGGATTGCGACCTTCCTTAGCGGAACCGGCAGCGGAATTACCCTCTACGATAAAGAGCTCGCAATCTTCCCTGTTCCTGGAGGAACAGTCAGCGAGTTTTGAGGGGAGATTAAGGCCCTCAAAGGCACCTTTTCGAATGACATTATCCCTGGCAGCACGGGCGGCTTTACGAGCACGAGCAGCAAGAGTAGCTTTACCGACAATTTTCTTAGCAATAGCGGGGTTTTCTTCTAGGTAATAGCCAAAATATTCGGTCATGACCTTATCAACATAGCCACGAACTTCTGGATTGCCAAGTTTATTCTTGGTCTGGCCTTCAAATTGAGGATCAGGGAGTTTGACTAAAACAACTGCGGTGAGACCTTCCTTAATATCGTCACCAGTAAGATTGTCTTCCTTCTCTTTTAGTAAGCCGTTTTTGCGGGCATAATCATTGACTGTACGGGTAAGTCCAGTCCTAAAACCGACTACATGCATACCGCCATCAGGGGTAAGAACGTTGTTGGCAAATGGTTTCATGGTTTCAGCAAAACTATCATTGTATTGAAGGGCAATTTCAATCATGGAGTCCTTGACTTGTTTTTCGACATAGAAGATATCATCAGAGAGAAGCTCTTTACCACTGTTCAAACGCTTGACGTAGCTTTTAATGCCACCTTCGAAATAGAAGGACTCGTGAGCTCCAGTACGCTCATCTGTGACAGTTATTAAGACGCCTTTCGTGAGATAAGCCTGGTGACGAGCGTAGTTTGAAATCCAATTATAATCAAATGTTGTAGTCTCTTTGAAAATGGAGGGGTCGGGGTAAAAAGTAATAGAGGTGCCAGATTCGCGCGGACTACCCTTAGTGATTTGCAATTCCGTGGTAGGTTTACCAGTGTCAAACTCGATATGATGGGTTTTACCGTCACGATAAACTTCGGCGACCATATTGGTAGAGAGAGCGTTTACGACAGAAGAACCAACCCCGTGAAGGCCGGAGGATACTTTATAGCCACCATCACCGAATTTACCACCGGCGTGTAGGACAGTAAGCACTGTTTCAAGAGTGGATTTTTTGGTCTTTGGGTGAATGTCAACAGGAATACCACGACCATTGTCATCAATACGAACACCGCCGTCTTTTAAAATAGTGATGTCAATCTTATTAGCGTAGCCTGCGATGGCCTCGTCGATAGAGTTATCGGCAATTTCTTTGATTAGATGATGCAAACCATCATAACCAGTAGAACCGATATACATGCCTGGTCTTAGACGTACAGGTTCAAGGCCCTCTAGCACCCGAATTTCGGACGAATCATAATTGTCAGCTTTGTCAGCCATTTTGTTTATACCTCATCTTTATTATTCTCCTCTTATTATACACCTTAGGAGTTTAAAAAGCAAGAACTTAATTGTTATTTGATAACCACCCGTCCAAAAATCCCGTATTTGATGCCTGAGAGGCTCCAGAAGCCGTGTTTGGGCTTCCTGACGTATCCATAAGCGGTTTAGGAGTTTCGGCGTTTGTAGGCGCTTCTGTGGCGGTTTGTGGCTTAGCATCTTCAGGCCCACCGATTTCACTACCTTTGGCTTTTTCAGCGGCGGACCAGCGAGATTCAATTTCCTTTTCAACTTCGGAGCGAGTCTTGCCGAACCTTGTAGCAGAGTAAACTTTAAGGGTTTTCATAAGCTCATCGTTAGCTTCTCCCATTGGAGGTGGAAGATTAATGGTAAATGGAGCAGATGGCATGTCAAACATCATGACTTTGGTAACAGCAGCAAAGTTCGGTGTCTTGGTAAGATCTTCGGCGGTAAAGGTGGGAGTAAATGCTTTAACCATTAGCTCCGCATCTGTGACACCGATACGACCACAGACGATAGTGCCAACGTTACCAAGCAGGGCTTCCCTGATTTTTTCAGTTAACTGGGTCATAAACTGGTTGGCAACGATAAGATTCAATCGGTACTTTCTGGCCTCAGAGAGGATAGATTCAAAGCTATCGGTAGCAAAGTTCTGGAACTCATCCACATATAGACAGAAATCTTGGCGCTGATCTTCAGGGATGTCTTGCCGACTCATAGCAGCTTGTTGGAATTTCATCACGAAAATCATACCAAGGAGGTTGGCGTTGATGTCTCCTAGGCGCCCCTTAGAAAGGTTGACGAGAAAGATTTTTTTAGTATCCATAATCTCGCGAATATTGAAACCAGATTTGACCTGACCTAAGGTATTTCGCATAATGGTGTTGGCGATGAAGGGGCCCCATTTACTAGAAAACCAGGTGATGACTTCACCAGCATCGTTAGATTTTTGCGAGGCCGGAAATTCCTTTGTCCAGTAATCATAGACGGCCTTATCTGTAACGTATTTAAGCTTTTGCTTAACAAACTCTGGGTCAGTGAAACATTGAGGAATATCGATAAAGGTGGCGCCGGCGGGGTCAGACATAAGAAGCAGTGCAGCATTGCGGAACATATGCTGGCCACGTGGGCCAAAGAAGCCTTGATTCTGAGGGTCAAAGAGCGATTGTAACATGCTAATTCCCTCTTGCACGATAAAATCCTTTTGGTCTTCATTAGTGAATTCAAACATATTCATACCGACAGGGTGGTCAATGTCAGCAGGATCGAAATAGATAACATCATCGATGCGTTCTTCTGGGACACGCTTCAAGATAGCCTCTACGGCATCACCATGTGGATCAATAAAGGCAAAGCCACGGCCATCACACATATCTTGGAAAGCGAGGTTTTCAAGGAAAACAGATTTACCCATACCAGTTTGACCAATGACGTACATGTGGCGACGGCGGTCTTTTT
>CAYXTS010000049.1:0-4144 GCA_964468665.1 uncultured Candidatus Saccharibacteria bacterium | reverse complement strand
CCGCCACTCGGTACCGAATGATCAGGAATCGAGTAGGCGAAGTGACAAATACTACCGATTTGGTTAGCTGTCATCTTTCTTTCTGAAAAAGAGCGACAAGAGCGTCGATTTTCCCTGACCCAGAATAGCGCCGAAGATGTGTCGCAATCAAACTGGATAACTTCACCAGACTTAACCGGCAACCTTTCACTTTTAGTGTAGGCTTCGACCTCGTCTTGAGTGAGATTCGAGTTGATAGCAGACGGGTAGTTACTGATACGATGAAAATGCATGAATTGATGCCTTGAATCAACAATAAGTTCCATATCCTCTAGTTCAACGAGAATTTCCATCACTTCATCCTTTGGTAAGCCAGAAGACTCAATGATAGAGGAAACATTCGTATATCCATTGCAAAAGCTCAAAATCTTCCAAACTTCATCAGCCATGTCGGGGCTGATATCGATCTGGTTCTCGCGGTGGAGGAATCTTATCCCTCCATTACAAGGAACCGCTGGAACCACTAAGATTGGGATAAAATTGATGTCCATCTAAAACACCTTCCTTTCTAAAGACTAGTTTTAAGGTCCTAGAGATAATTCTCCATTATATTATAACATTTTTACAGAATTTGAGCAAGAAAGAGGCCCGGAATTTAGGTTCCGGGCCAGGGGCGAAGGTTTGGCATGTGTGAGGCCAAACATTCTTACATATCTTATGTTTGGTGAGTGGCGGAATTACTTTCCACCGCCGCCGCAGCCTCCGCCGCCACCTCCATTACAACCGGAACCGCCGCCGCAAGAGCCGCCGCCACCACCGCAGCCACCACCGCAGCCAGAGCCACATCCGGCTCCGCCGCAGTTACCAGCCACAGCAACATTCACATCGTAAGGCGTACGCTTAACGTCAAGAAGCTTCTTCATAACGAGTCACCGTCCTTTCCTAGAATGATGAGTGTATATATGGACAACAAAACAGCCCGTCGCGCTCCAGAGGAGCCACACATATGCGACAAATTGAGATGTTTTGCCAACATAAAAAAACTAAAAATGTTCTACGATTTACCGTTCAACAAACATTATATCATAATTTTCAGAATATACAATATGTATACTCCTTACATGGGAGATTGGATGCATAAAATATCAATCCATTACAATAGAGATTTAACAGCCGAAATTATAGAGTTAAATTACGATTTTTGGCATGTTTTTGTTGCAAAAATGGCACAAAAATAGCCCTCTATTTTAACGAGGGATTTAACAGACATTTACAGGTTACGGAATAGATAAAAATAATTTTATAAACCGTTTGGTGGGTTGTGAGGGGCTCGAACCCCCGACCTTCTCGGTGTAAACGAGACGCTCTAGCCAACTGAGCTAACAACCCGTTTTGTTTGTCGTGTGTATAATTATAACTCAAATAGGCATTTTCCGCAAGGTGGATGGTTTAGTGCGAATAAACGAAATTGTAATTCCCTGTTATTTTTTGACGACTTTTTTGGTGACGTCAAACTTCTCCATGTATTTGCCCAGCATCAAACGTGTTTGTGAATAAAAAGCTGCGAGAGACTGATACAGAATCGAAGTAATTGGCATAAGTACCCATTGTACAACCATAAGAATGCTTTTACTTTTACGATATTTTTCAGGGCGTTTGGGCAGAATGCGAAAAGATACAAGCACAGAAACAATAAGACCGATTGAAGCAAACGTTTCAATTACACTAACAATATTGGGGAGGTTATATGCCACCATGGTATGAGAAGATAAATTCATAATCATCGGTACCCAGCCACCGAATGCAACAATTGGAGCCAGAATTGCAAGTGTAATATGTCCGTCTAGAAGTCGCCAAAACTTTGGAAAAAGTCGCCAAAATGGCATGATGCGGTGCTTGCGACTAGTAAATAGTTTGGTGCCAACGTAAGCAATATCGCTGGCTCCATAATACCAACGCCGAACCTGGATGAACTGTGCTTTGATAGTCTTCCATAACGTTTCGTCAATTACAGCGTCTTGGTAGATAGGTATTCTGATGGGCAGTACGGAGTAATTGCCATTAAAAAAGAATAGGCTTCTCCAATATTGATGGCCATCTTCTACGATAGTGCGTCTGGACCAGAAATTCATTGCCTTAAGAGCTTGCAGAGGTTGAGAATGAGAAGCAAAATTGCGAAGTGCGTGAGGACGCATTGTAGTAATAACGTTGAAAAAGGAATTTGAAACTGCAATAATACGAGTAGGGGCGGGGGCATCCCAGATATTGTTCATAAAAAGAGAGACTGGCTGGTAGCTAAGATGCTGACGATTGGGATGGGTAATAAATTCATAGGCTACCGAATCCAGATATTTTGGAGCCATGCGGTTATCGCTGTCTAGTGAAGTAACGATTATGTTTTCTATGGGTAAGTGCTTTTTTTCTACATAATCAGCTAATACGTGACCAGCATAGGTCAAATTAGGACCTTTGCCGACGACTTCGTGAGATAAATTGGCAGGATGTTTGCTAAGAATAAAATCTCTAAAAACTCCTTGGTATCGCGAAGCGAGACGTTTGGCAGTTTCCTCCATAGCTTCTCCGCCTCTTTCTTCATAAGCAAGAACAAAAATAATCCTATCGTTTGGAAAAGTGGTGTCCTTGACTGCTTCAATTGACGGCACAAGAACCTCCTCACTCTCGTCGTAAGCAGTAATGATAACTGCGTGAATAATCCTCTCTGGATTGGGGTATTCATTATTCATGGCGGCGATTATTTTAAGGTTTTCGAGATGCTGTTCAAAATGATAGCTTTTGTTTTCATCATTGCGCAAACGTTCGTAGGCATCGTGAGGGTGGGCTAAATCTTCCATTCGTTTACGCCAATCAACACGCTCTGCCCGTTTAATAACTTTGTAACCCTGAACGGTACGGTAGGCTACGCTAATGGCTTTAACTAGTGTAGATGCAATAATAATAAAAAGATAAATTGACCCTAGAACTGGGTCAAGCCAAGAAAGCACAAACAATAGAATTATAGCACCGTAGGAGATGGCGCCTGGCAATATTTCAAAAAAACGATAAAGTGGAGTTCTCTTCCCTTGTGGTATTTCAAGATTTTTCAGCATTAAGCCTCTCCGAGTAGCCTAGTCAAAACTAGAAATGTGCCTAAGATGAGCGCCGTGGTGGCAATCAAGAAAAACTTTGTCATGCCGCCACCACGTTTGTGGAAAATTTTAAACGAAAGAAGAGTATGAAGAACGCCAAATACGATAGCAAGGAGAGGAAAAGTCAGAAGGTCGGTCCAGGTGCCGTCTCGATAACCGCCGATATCACCATAGCCTGTCTTGACTATGGCTGCATTGGGGTTAAGATGAGTAATTGAAAAGACAAGTAAAATAATTGATAAAATTAGATTAACGATGATGAAAAATATAATTCCCCGTTCGTTATGATATATTTTGATAAAATCTGTTTTAAAATCTTTCATTTTGAATTACCAGTGATTTTTTCGACCAACGTGTTAACATGTTGGATGAACACGACATCTCCTAAAATACCAATGATACCAACCAAAATCATCATCCAGCCAATCAAGGTGACCACGGCTCCACTATAGAATGTAATAAATACACCTAGCACAAGCATAATTAATGCTGCTATAAGAATGTATTTCCAAGCTTGGATATTTGCGGCGTGTAGTTTTATGGATGTATTGATACGAACAAGAGATTCATAAATCATCCAAATGCCAATAACAATCCGGAATACGTTGGCGATTTCTTCGCCCATGACTAAAACGGTGATGCCTATTAAAATTGAAATAACGCCAGACAATAGAGCGTTATTAAAGAAATCGTTTTGGCCTTTAACGATAAAATAATTAATAACTTGGTAAGCCCCTTTAACGATGAAAAAGATACCGGCAATATAAGCGATAATTTTAATGACGGCATTTGGCCATGTAATCAAGAGGATTCCGATAATTGCCGTCAATAATGATTCAACAACAGCTATCCAGGCCGATTGCTTGAGGTTATTGCCAACTTTTTCAACTGGATGCTTAATGATTTCAGCTTTAGTCATTTTTCTCCTTCATGTTAATTATAGCACAAATATGATATAATAAGGCAAGTGCCGATGTAGCTCAGTTGGTAGAGCAGCTCATTCGTAACGAGCAGGTCAC
>CAYXTS010000048.1:0-4206 GCA_964468665.1 uncultured Candidatus Saccharibacteria bacterium | reverse complement strand
TTTAATCTCGTAAACCTTATTCTAGCGGCGATGATTTTTATTGTTGGCTCCTATAAAAACCTCCTTTTTATTTTTATTGCCATAGCTAATACCCTTATCGCTATCATCAATGAAATCCGTGCCAAAAAAACCATCGATAAAATGAAACTTCTGGCCGAGCAACAGCCCACTGTTATCAGAGATGGTCAGCCCGTTCAAATCAACGCCAAAGACATTGTTGAAGGTGATTTAATGGTGCTAGGCCTCGGCGATCAAATTCTTGTTGACTCCAGGGTGGAGGAGGGAATTATAGAAGTCAATGAGTCCTTTATTACCGGCGAATCTGACAGCATTAAAAAATCTCCTGGCGACAAACTTGTTTCCGGTAGTTTTGTCGTTTCTGGCTCCGCCAAGGTTACCGTAACAGCAGTCGGCGCCGAGAATTACATCAGTAAACTCGAATCCTCAGCTCACACCATCAAAACAGCCGACTCAAAACTTTTCAAAATCATGAACAATATCGTCAAATATATTTCCTTTGCACTGATTCCCGTAGGCGCCCTCCTTCTCTGGTCACGCTTCCGTGTTGACGGCGAAAGCCCGACTATTGCTGTTACTAGCACTGTCGCCGCCTTAATTAATATGATTCCAGAAGGCCTCATCCTCTTGACCTCCTCTGTTCTCGCCCTTTCAACTATTCGCCTTAGCCGCAAAAAAGTTCTTGTCCAAGACCTCTATTCCATCGAAACTCTTGCCAGAGTAGATTGCATCGCTCTTGATAAAACTGGTACCCTTACCACCGGCAAAATGGTTGTAAAGGACCTCATCCCGGCCAAAGGCATCAAAAGAACCACCCTCTATAACGCGCTAGAGCTTATTTTAAGCCACTCTTCAGCTGATACTGCCACCAGTCTCGCCTTGAAAGAAAAAGTCCTAAAAACGGCCAAATTTAAAGCCACAGACGATATTGTTGAAATCATCCCTTTCTCATCCGACCGTAAATACTCAGGTATCCGCACCAAAACCGCCACTTACCTCATGGGCGCCCCCGAATTCCTTATTAAAGATAAGAATATTCTCAAAGAGCTCACCTCCACATCAGGCGACTACCGCGTAATCGCCATTGTCAAAAAAAGCAATACATCGACGGGTGACGGAGCTGGGGGGACCCCCGCCGCGCGCAGCCATAAGGCGAGCACGGTGGGGGAAACTGCGACGGCAGAACCCGTCGAGGATGTACTCTTTCTCGGCCGCGCTCTTCTCGAAGACGACCTCAGAAAAGACGCCAAATCAATCATTAATTATTTCTATGATAATGACATTGACATCAGAATTATCTCTGGTGACAACCAAAACACCGTCGCAAATATCGCTAAATCTGTCGGTCTAAAGACCATCAATCCAGTTGATCTCTCCACTCTAGGCACCCCTATTGACTACGACAAGCTCGTCAAATCCTACAACATTTTCACTCGCGTTAAACCCGCTCAAAAGAAATCTCTCATCCTGGCTCTCAAAAAACAGGGAAATACAGTCGCTATGACTGGAGACGGCGTCAATGATATCCTTGCCATGAAAGAAGCCGACTGTTCTATTGCTATTGGTGAAGGCTCTGATGCCGCTCGACGCTCCGCCAAACTCGTTCTCTTGAACAACGATTTTGCTGCAGTTCCTAACATTATTGACGAAGGTCGCCAAACCATTAACAATCTAGAGCGTTCCACTACTCTCTTTCTCGCCAAGACCGTTTATGCTTCTATCTTGGCGGTTCTTTTTGTCTTTCTACCCCTTCGTTACCCCTTCACGCCAATTGAGATGTCTCTTCTGAATTTCACTTGTATCGGCTTCCCAGCCCTTATTCTCGCTCTCGAGAAAAACACCGACCGCATCAAAAATCAATTCACCAGAAACATTCTCCAATATTCCGTGCCCATCGGCCTCACGGTCACAATTTGCACTCTTGCCCTCTCTATTATTTCGCACGTCAATGACTTTTCTCATTTTGAACTTACTACGACCTCAGTTTTCGTCACCTTTACCATAGATTTGATTCTTATCTATTGGATTTCTCGCCCACTAAATCTCCTTCGTGGCACGCTTCTTACGGTCATAATCGGCATCATGCTGGGAGCCTTCCTTATTCCATTCACTCGAAATTTCTTTGAGTTTACTTTTCTTACCTCAAGCGGGCTAATCGCCACCATTTCAGTCGCCGCCGCCGGTGTTATAATATTCCTCTTAATTCGTCGTTTAACTCGTCGTCTCGCGGATAGAGTATTTGAAGAACGGCCCCATCTTAATCTCTGATTAATCATTAATTTTCAATCGATACCCTTGGATAGATATTGAGCGTATATGGGTCGGTCGACCCTACTCCAGATTGAATTTCGAAATATGCTGCCGCCGCCACCATTGCCCCGTTATCTCCTGAAAGAGCTGGAACGGGAAAATGCGCCCTAGATAAAGCAGCCCTAAGTTCCTGATTTGCGCTCACTCCCCCAGCGACAACTGCTGACTTAGCGTCAGGATGTTGCGCCATTGCCTTTTCAAGTTTTTCAACCAAAATATCCACCGCTGTTTTTTGGAACGATGCTGCAAAATCCGCCACTTTTTGTGGAGTCAATAGCTCTGCAAGTTTATGCGACGGATAGGAAATTGGCACCCCCACCTCTTTCTGTACGGCACGAAGTACCGCAGTTTTCAACCCAGAAAATGAAAAATCTAATCCCGTAACCTTCGGATGAGGAAACTTATATTTTAAAGGATTTCCGCTAAGTGCTGCCTGCGCAATTGACGGCCCTCCTGGGTAAGGAAGCCCCAAAATCTTCGCTACCTTATCAAAACATTCCCCTACCGCATCATCGTGCGTCGTTCCGATAATTTCAAACTGATTATGCCCTCCCATATAGAGAATTTGCGTATGCCCACCTGAGACTACAAGTGCAAGCAAGGGAAAAGAAGGTAAACCAAGGGACACTTCGGATTGATTAATTCCTGATTGTAACCAATTTGCGTACACATGTGACTTCAAATGATGCACTGCATACAGAGGTTTATCATGAAGTATCGCCAAGGTTCGAGCCGTCAGAGTCCCAATCAAGAGCGAACCCAGGAGTCCAGGCGCATGAGTCACCGCAATCGCATCTATATCATCCCAATCACACGCAGCTTCAGTCAAGGCCTTGTTTATGACGGGCAGTATTACCTCTAGATGGCTCCTTGCCGCCACCTCTGGTATTACGCCGCCATACTCCGCGAAAATATCAATCTGGCTCTCTACCACATTTGATAAGATTTTCGCACCATCCTCGACCACGGCCGCCGCCGTCTCATCACAACTTGTCTCAATCCCAAGTATTTTCATATTGCAATTATAACATATTTTTCAAAGCATTTCCAATACTACCTTAAAGCGGATTAATATTCACACAAATATATCACCACACGAATATTACTCGTGATGGTAGGCTCCACCGATTGCAATTTGTGAAGCCCGATAAATCTGCTCGCATACTATCAATCTTGCCAACATATGGGGAAAAATTAATTTTGAAAAACTCCATACAAAATCAGCCCTTTCTCTAGTTTCCGGACTAAACCCATACGCTCCGCCAATCAAAATCACCACCTCCTTTGATCCCGAAAAAGCCTTTTCCAACCTCTGTGAAAATTCATCTGATGATATATTATCGCCTCGTTCATCACAACAAATCACGTACTCCCTACCCGAAAATGGCCACTCTGCCAGTTTTTTATTAAATTTGTCTTCTTCGATGAACTCCCAAGATACCTCAAACGGTTTTCTCAACCTTTTTTCATACTCTGCACAAGCCTCAGCGCACCAGGGAAGATGTTTTCTTCCTCCCGCAATAATTTTTATCATACCAAAATCATAACAAAAAAATACCACCTGTCAATCACTTAAAATCGCGTTCAAATCGCAGTATATATGATATAATAGCCACAGAACAATATTATTGGACCGTCGCCAAGCGGTAAGGCACTGGGTTTTGGTCCCAGCATTCGCAGGTTCGAATCCTGCCGGTCCAGCCAAGCATAATCGCAATAGGCTAGACCTATTGTTTTTTGTTGCTAAAATTACGTAAATCTGTTATAATATATCTAGGTGAGCCATATACTATGGCTGGTCTTTTTATTGTTGAAATGGTATCATAATAGATATGATGAATAAAATCGAACAAGAAGAATTGGCTGAGATTCTCAATT
>CAYXTS010000047.1:0-4267 GCA_964468665.1 uncultured Candidatus Saccharibacteria bacterium | reverse complement strand
CCTCGGGTGATGTCGTTACTACGACTGTAGATACCTTGACCTTGAACATTCCTCAAGGTTGTAACATCACATCTTCATCACGTGCTGACACAACCGCTGCTTTTGGTACAGTAAACCCAGGCCAAACCAGCACTGATGGCACTAGCGCATTTACCATCACCTGTAACGGTGCCTGGAAGGTTACTCCTTCTATCACTACCAACTTGAGCAATGGCTCTGCAACAATCAGTTCTGGTGCTACAGCTCTCGATGGTAGCGTTTCTGAGTGGGCTCTTAAGTTGACCGCTGAAGGTACTGGTATCACAAATGCATTCTCGAACTATGCAGCAGTTAACGGAACTTCGACTGTTTCTGGTACATCGGCTGCTTCCAACCAAAGCATCACTCCTGATTACAAAGTAAGTGTCGCTCCTGGTCAAGCTACTGGTGATTACACTGGTACAGTTACCTTTACTGTAGCAAATAACAGCTAGTTCATTAAAAAATACAAAAGCACAGCTCTGGTGGGCTGTGCTTTTGTGCTATAGAAAATTTAAAAGGTGATAATATGGAGAATAAAAAAAATAACAATAAATCAGAAAGTTCAAAAATAGCTTTAATTTCCATTATTATCTTGATAATTATTATCTTCGTTTATATTCTGTTTAATATATTAAGTGACCACACCGAATACATTCAGGCAGAGAGCACAACCTCCTCGATTAGTTCCCTTAGTTGCTCTGCGAATAATTCATCAAAATCATTTTTTAATCTCTCACAATCCACCAGTAATAAACAGGAAATTAAGATCGCCTTCAAGGACAAGCATATCAGCACGATTATGTATACTCTTGATGCGTCTTATGATTCCGAAAAGACAGCCAAAACAAAAGACGCCGAGTTGCACGCAGAGTATAGTCATTATTTGAGTGAACATGGACTAAATACAGAACAGATATCCAATACTTTTGCTTTCTCTGAGTCAAACATAAAGATTAAACTTTTTACCGAAAAGAATAGTCTTAATTCTATTACGTCTGAATTATTCCTATTAGATTCGGTGAACTATAGCCATTCAAGCCAAGCACTAAAAGCATATTACGAAAGTATTGATTTTGTTTGTCATTATAAAGATTAATTAGAAAGGAGTTATATGAAAAACATAATACAAAAACTAATCACAGCTATCATGGTAGCTATTTTAGGGTGCGGATTCATAGCAACAGGAAATGTTAAAGCAGAAGATGCGCCAAATACTTCGATGTTTGTAACTCCAATGTCTCAAGAGTTATTATTGGTCCCAGGCGAAAAGTACGAAGGCATTATTACAGTTTCTAATGCAGCTAACGCTCAAGATACATTAAATTATTTAGTAAAGGTTGGTTCCTATGGATGGAATAAGGGGGATGATGATTCGGACGATTATGGTGGTATAAATGTTGAAACACGTTCCGAGAGAAACCAGATAATGGATTGGATTACGCTAGGTAGAACAAGCGGAACTATAAAACCAAATGAAAACGATAAAATACCCTTTACTATCAATGTTCCCGAAAATGCTCCAGCCGGTGCGCAGTATGCTTCAATTCTCGTAGTGCGAGATGATGAAAATGACGCCAGTACGGGAGATCATGTAGTTATCCAAAATATCTTTCAGCTTGCATCAGCTATTATCGCTAATGTTGCAGGCGAAACATCAGAGAAAGGCGTTATTACAGAAAATAATATTCCGTCCTTTTTGACTACTGGACATCTTGAAACTTCCTCGATGGTAAAAAACGAAGGCAATGTTTATACGAATGCAGAGTATACTTTGCAGGTTTGGCCAATGTTTGGCGATGAGGAAATTTGCACCAATGAAGAAAAACCCGAAATCAGTATGGTTCTACCTGATACCGAACGCTATCATGTACAAACTTGTGATTTGCGCTCAATCGGTCTTTTTAAAGCAAGACAAGTGGTAAAAATTTTTGGAGAAACCTCAATAACTGAAAAAACTATCATTGTGTGCCCATTGTGGCTACTATTCATCGTGGTATTTATCGTTGCAGCAATTATTATCTGGTTAATCATACGGATTAGGGGGCACAACAGGAAATCTGAATAAATAACAAGATAAACTAATAAATCTATCCACCAATTAAACTGGTGGATAGATTGTGTTATGTAAACTAATCAGAAGCTGTTTTGTTTTTACGAGCTTTAGCACGGAACACCAACCAAACAATTAGCAGAATGACAGCAAAGACAATCAAAAACAGTAACCATATTGGACATTTAATCACCATCTTGGACACCTGTGCAGTTACGCCTTCAAATTCCACCGTATATATTACGTTAAAAATGCCTATTCCTGGAGTTCCCTCCCAAGCTGTTTCTTCGTAACGAGTCCTATCAGGTAAAATAGTTTTTGCATCAGGGTCTTCTTCATTAGTATAGATTTCTTCATTAGAAAAGAGAGGGAATACTTGCAGGGTATACTTAGCATCACCGTGTACATTACCAGTATTTTTTATTGAGGCAGAACCTTTAATGTTACCAGAAAGTAAGAAACTAGGTACATTTACATCCGTGATTTCACCTTGCCTAGTTACATCACCGGCTACTTCAGCATAGATTGTATAGGCTATTTTCTTCTCTTCTTTTATTGTAGAAGTTACATCCCCTTCATCAGAATCGCTATTATCGTTAACTTTGTCTATCCAAGGGTCACCTTGTACTATGATAGAAGCATATTGTCCTCCACCAGGAGCATCTTTTGGTACGTCTATGGTGTATTTAATGTTTACTTTTTCTCCAGGTTTGATTCTGCCTTCTGTGGGAGAATCAATTGTTATCCAATTTTTCATCTCACAATAAACACCGCACTCAGCAAAAACATTATTATAACTCTCATCTACGTAAAACCCTTCTACTTCTACCTTGTACTTTATATCTGACATATCTCCATCTTGTACATATACTGATATAGCAGAAGAATATTGCTCGCCAGGATTTAATAAGATTTTTTCTTTCATTGGCGATACTGAAAAAGACCATCTACCCTCAGCATTAGTATTTGATACGCAAAACAACGACAAAACTGTTATAAAAATAGTTAATAAACTAAATATCACCTTACTTATTTTTATTTTGTTAGTTTTCATTTACCTCCTCCTTAGTTTTATTATTTTTAATTACACAATTCAAACCCGCCTCATTGTATATTTTTGCCATCTTCTCCTTAGTGAGTTTTTCTGCATTATATATATTATTCAACATAAAATATCTTAGAGATTTTTCATTAAAATCAGCCTTTTTGGCATATAAAGATATTTGTAGACTACTATCCAAAAAACTGTATTTAGAATTTAAGTCATCAAATTCCATTTCATCATCATTAAAATGTTCACTCATCGCTGCATGATTTACCGATTCACTTTTTTTCGCCATTTCTTCATCGGAATAGTTTAATTTGTAATATAGCGAAATAGAACTTAGTTCTTCATCTTCAAATACGGCATTAATCTTTAATGACTTACTATCAGAATAATCATATTTAAAAAATGGATAATCTGTTCGTTCAGATTGGCAAACCAAAGTCTCTAATTTCTTGGTTCCTCCATATTCACCCGTAACGGTAGTCTTGCCATTCAATGCGTTCATTATAATAATGACTATAATTATTACAAATATTAACATCAGACTAACTGGAATTAACCAATTATTTGTTTTATTTCCCTTTTTCAATTATCGCCTCCATTTAATCTGATATTAATATTCATGACAAGAAAATCCCGGCTCACCCGGGATTTTCTTATTTTAAGTTACGATACTAATTATTGAGCAGCTAACAGATAAGATGCAGTACCGCCATAATTACCAGCAGCTTGGTTAGCACCTGTACCTACCTTGTAAGAGAAGGTATAGGTATCGGTCATGGTAGGTGTGCCAGTAATCGCCGTGCCACTAGCAGCGAAGCGAGTAGCAGCACCAGAATTCTTGCTATAGTAAGCAGCCCAGCTCTCAGAACCAGCTGTTGGATCAGCACTACCATCATAAGCAATAGTAGAAGGACCAGTCAAACCAGTAAAGGTTGGGGTGATACTATAACCATCAGCATCGTTACATTTTACAGTTAAGCTAGTAGCACTAGAGCTAGCACCGAAGCTTACCATCTGATTAGGTGATGCAGATGCAGTGTATTCATTACCGTTCTCAGTTGTAGCAGCAGATGGAGTGATACCATCATAAGTACATGACGAGCTTACAGTAAGAGTCAACTTATCTTTGACGGTCATGACGTCAT
>CAYXTS010000046.1:0-4340 GCA_964468665.1 uncultured Candidatus Saccharibacteria bacterium | reverse complement strand
TATATTAAATGAAAATACTAGGAATTGATCCGGGGATTGGAATTTGTGGATTTGGTCTGATTGAAACGTCATCAAGAATGAGTGCAAAAGCGTTAGATTTTGGAGCGGTAACTACAGAAGTAGATGCGCCACTTCCTAGTCGTTTGAAGGAATTATATGATTCTTTGTGCGAAGTCTTTGAGCAGACCAAACCAGATGCGGTGGCGGTGGAAAAACTGTTTTTTTCAAAAAATATTACGACCGGGATTGCGGTGGCAGAGGCAAGAGGAGTAGTGTTACTAGTGGCAGAACAGAGGGGACTAACGGTTTATGAATATTCGCCAAATGAAATAAAAAAATGTCTAACTGGTTATGGTGCGGCGACAAAAACTCAGATGGAGGAGATGGTGAGAGTACATTTGGGATTAGAGAAAAAACCAAAACCAGATGATGCGGCGGATGCATTGGCGGTAGCGATTACTTGTGGGTTTTTGTATCACCAAGGGCCAGATAATACTTATAAATTTTCAAACTCACGACGTTAGGATATGAGTTTTCTAGGCATGTTGTAATTTGGTTGATTAAGTTTACGGTCTCTGGAGTGCAAACCTGGTATCTTATGCTATAATTATGAAATGATAGCGCATCTGGTTGGCAAAATAGCTGAGAAGTTTGGCAATTCTCTAATTATTGACGTAAATGGAGTGGGGTATGAAATGATGGTGCCAGCACCAGATTTCGAGGCATGTAATTTGGAAGAAGAGAAGAAATTTTATACTTATCATAGTGTGCGGGAAAATGCAGAGGAATTATATGGATTTTCTAGTTTGGCGGCAAAGAAAATTTTTGAACTATTGATTAGTGTACAGGGGGTGGGACCAAAGGCGGGTATTGCAATAATGTCGCTTGCAGAAGCAGAAGGAGTGCGAAATGCGATTGCGAATGCGGATGCGGCGTTCGTGGCAAAAGCATCTGGGGTGGGGAAAAAGACTGCAGAGCGTGTTATAGTTGATTTGAAGGATAAGGTGGGTATACCATCTCATTATGGGTCAACGGAAGTGAAGAGTGTTAAATTGGAGGCTGGGAATGACGAAGCCTTGGATGCGTTGATTGCATTAGGTTTTTCACTTAAAGAGGCAACAAAAGCACTAGAAGAAATAGATAAAAATCTGTCAGTAGAAGAGAGGATTAGGTTAGCTTTGAAGTCGTGATTGCTTGAGAAGGGTAGTTTTGATTTACCTGTTGATTTTTTGAGGTAAGTATGATAAAATTTAGCTTAATTGATTAAATAAAAGGTAAAATATGAGTTTTTCTATTCTAAAACAGATTGGTGATGCGCAAAAGAAAAAGGCGGTTGTTGATGTTCGCTCTGGTGATACTGTAAGAGTGACCCAGAAAATTAAAGAAGGCAATAAGTTTCGTTTGCAGACGTTTGAGGGTGTAGTTATTCGAGTGGATCGAAAAGAATCCCATACTGCGAGGATTGTGGTGCGTAAGGTAACTTCTGGTGTAGGCGTTGAGAAGTCCTATCTAATTCATTCACCGCTTGTGGAAAAAATTGAAATTACGAAGCGCTCCAAAGTGCGTCGAAACAATCTTTCCTACCTACGTCAGCGTTCTGGTAAGTCCGCAAGACTTAGGGGCAAGGATTTTGATCGCACTGCAGTGAATGACGTGAGTGTAGAAGATGAGCCGGTGGAACAGACTGAAGTTGAGGTAGTAGAATCTTCAGCTGAGGATACAGCTAAAAAAGAAGAAGTTTCGGAGTCGGAAACTCCAGCCGAAAAAGCTGAGTAATGGCAATACTGGGGATAGATGAAGTTGGACGCGGCCCTTTAGCGGGGCCGCTTGTCGTGGGAGCAGTAATTCTTCCGGATGAGAAACCAGAATGGATTAATGGTTTAAGGGATTCTAAGAAATTAAGTGCAAAAAAACGAGAAAAATTAAACGAATTAATTACAAGAGAAGCGTTGGCAATTGGGTTAGGTTGGGTTTTCCCGGAAGAAATAGACTTGGTGGGAATTTCTGAAGCCTTAAAACTTGCTACAAAAAGAGCTGTGAAGTCGGTTCAGAAACTTCACACACCATTTTCACAGATAATAATTGATGGAAAAGTAAATTTTTTGGCAGGAACAGCGATTGGGAAGTATGTTTCGACAATGCCAAAGGCAGACGATTTAATTAAAGAAGTTTCGGCAGCTTCGATTATTGCAAAGGTTGCGAGGGATAATTATATGGTATGTCTGGCGGAGGATTATCCGGAGTATGGGTTTGAGAAACATGTAGGGTACGGAACGGCGAGACATCTTGCGGCAATTCGTGAATATGGGATTTGTCCCGAGCACAGAAGAAGTTTTGAGCCAATTCGGACGATGGTGGGGTTCTCGCGGGGCAAGAAAGAATCAAAGAATACTACAAAGATCGGGAATCGGGCTGAAGATAAAGTTTCTGATTATCTTGAAAAATGTAACCATGAGATTGTGGCGAGAAATTTTAAGACTAAGTTTTGTGAAATCGATATTGTGTCGGTGCTGGATAATAAGATATATTTTACGGAAGTAAAATATCGTAAAAATAGCGAGTATGGTAATGGCCTAGAGGCGATTACGCATGAAAAGCGTCGGAAAATGGAGTTTGCGGTGGAATGTTTTTTGAGATATAGAAAGAATTTTCAGAATTATGTTCCGAAACTTGCGGTAGCTGGGGTGACGGGAGATGATTTTGAAATAGAGGACTGGTTTTCTTTGGAATTTTAGAAGTTTATATTATAATAGAATAAACATAAGAGAGGTAATAAAATGGAGAGAAAACCAGATGCTAAGGAAGATAAAAATCTAAAGGATAAGCTTGGCGAAGAAAAAACTATAGTTAGTGAGTTGCCAAAGGAGGTACAAGATGATGGTGAGCCTGGTGAGTTGAAGAAGGGTTTGTTGATTGGAACTAGTTCATTTTTGATAATTTTTGTGGTGATTATTTCCGTGATAGTGACGATGATGATGCAACGACAGGATTGGAGTGAAGGTTCGACTGATGATACATCCACTGTTGATGATGTAGTTAATAATACCGAGTTGTCTAGTGGAGGTGTTTCCCTGATAGTTGACGGAAAATCCATCGAGTATGCTGGGGCTTATGTGGTAGATGGAATTGAGGCCACGATTACTTCTGGCACTTTTGAATCTATAAATGATAATGAGGCGGTGTTTCTAGTGGTGAACGGCGGAACGTTAAGAATTGATGGAGATGTTATTGTCAATAAATCTGGCTCGGAGGATTTTGTCGGCAGAGGAGATGATTATAGTTTTTATGGTTTGAATTCTGCAATAGTTGTGGTGGGAGAAGAATCATCCGCTTTTGTTGATGGTGCAAAAATCAATACTAATGTTTCTGGAGCGAATGCTGTTGTGGCGGTGAATGGTGGTAGAGTAGTAATCGAAAATTCGGAAATTACGACAACTCGTGATAATTCGCGTGGACTTCATGCGACTTTTTCTGGTTCGATTCATGCTGATGGTGTAAAGATTTCCACGCAAGGTGGTTCTTGTGCAGCATTAGCAACTGATCGCGGAGCTGGAGAGGTGGTAGCAAATAACATGACTTTGTCTACAGCTGGAGCTGGATCGCCTTTGATTTATTCTACGGGTGAAATAACCGTAACAAATTCTACTGGCAAGGCAACTGGTGCACAAATTGCTGTAGTAGAGGGGAAGAATTCAATCAATCTA
Source organism: uncultured Candidatus Saccharibacteria bacterium (assembly GCA_964468665.1). Taxonomy (GTDB): domain Bacteria; phylum Patescibacteriota; class Saccharimonadia; order Saccharimonadales; family Saccharimonadaceae; genus Nanosyncoccus. The sequence goes on along the minus strand of CAYXTS010000046.1, from coordinate 636 downwards.
CAGGGAAGTGAATTTTCTGCAAATGGAAATGGGAATCGTGGTTCGGTGGATAATGCGGGGGTGATGATATATCAGTCGATGTCGGGGGATGCGGATGAAGGAACAGGGTCGTTTACGGCTACGGATTGTACTTTGTCTGTTGCTGCGGATTCGGATGTTTATAACGGAGTGCCGTTTTTCTTTGTAACGAATACAGATGCTACGATTGATTTGACTGGTGTGACGATTTCGTTTAGTGATGACCAAAATTTCATCGTAGCATCAGGAACGGATGAGTGGGGATGGAGTGGACTAAATGGTGGTAGAGTAACATTGACGATGTCGGATGTCACAGCGACAAATACAATGGTGGAAGTAGATTCGATTTCGAGTATTTCGGGAATATAAGTTCTTAGACATTAAATTTAAATTCAACAACATCACCGTCTTGCATAATGTAGGTTTTGCCTTCGGTTCTGAGTTTGCCGGCTTCCTTGACGGCTTTTTCGGAGCCAAGGCGGGCGAGGTCGTTGTAATTGCAGATTTGGGCAGCGATGAAACCGCGTTCGAAATCAGTGTGAATAGTGCCGGCGGCTTCAGGAGCGGTGGAGCCTTTTTTGATGGTCCAGGCGCGGCATTCTTTTTTGCCGGCAGTGA
>CAYXTS010000045.1:0-4472 GCA_964468665.1 uncultured Candidatus Saccharibacteria bacterium | reverse complement strand
ACAATTCCCTGTGCTGACGGAGCTCTAGTGGCGATTGACAAGCTCCAACCCGAAGGTCGCAAGGTAATGGACGCAAAAAGCTTCGTAAACGGATACAAAAGGCAGTAATGGTTAAGGGCGGCTGAGCTTCAAATTATCTACTAGTTCGGTGATGAGCTTCATATCGCTGACAACTTTGGCTTTTTCCTGTTCTTCGTTGATGGGTACAGCTGGATTGGGAGGTTCAAAGGCATCACCTCCGTCATTTAACCCAACAAATAGCTGGTTGTCTGAGAAATAAAGAGCAAGATTGTTATTGTATTTTTGCCCTAATTTTTCCAAATTTTCTATGAAAACTGGGTTTAGGATGCAAAACGCCTCAAACCCATCTTCGGCGTAGACAAGAAACCTCTTATTGAACTCTGGCGATTCGGTTTCAATACGGTTAAGTCCTCTTTTCGTCTTTGGATTAATATAAGACTGATTGTAGCCATTAAAAGAAATTACCATCTTGAAATCAAATTTTTTTGGAAATTCAAAGACCAGAAATCTTCCCTTAAAAAGGGTGACATAGTACACTCTGACGTGTCCTTCGTTGTCTTTCTCTTCCCTCCTCTCCTCTATGTGAACGTCTGCCTGCATGAACCCTGTTGATTTGTATTCGGCTTTAACTAAATCGTTTGACTGATAGCGGTCTCCGGTATCAATAAGTTGGGTGTTTTGGAGAATACTTCTATCTAGCCCTAGCTGATGGCTATATTGTAAATTCGTAAAGATACTGGCAAGTTGACGAGAAATAAAATACCCTTTATACATACGTTTGTAGGTTGAATACTCCTCGATAGTAGCATTTCCACTGGTAAGAAGGTAGACACCCAACACAATAAGCACTATCTCCATAACCAAGATTACAAATAACGGCATAAGAGTCGCGAGCATCGTAACTGATGAACTAGTTATCGATGGTTTGAAAATGGCTTTATTATTAATGAGAAGAACTATAGCATCAATAACAAGAGCCACAGCGATGGAAATAAGGATGGCTTTTTTGCGCTTCTTTGTGATGGCCTGGCTTTTGGTAAGATACTGCTGACGTGTGTTTTCGACGTCTTCAAACCGAATGTCGTTCACCTTTTCTTGGCTGTTTCCCTGTTCTTGCATATTATCACTAGATGAGTCTGTGGCGATTGGCGCGAATTTCGTCTTTCATTTCGTTAATAGTACGGGCAACAATCTCCCGATAATCAGGGCGATTCTTTTCAAGCCATTTAGTGGCTTCGGCTGGATCGGTAATCATATCAAATTCATTCAATTGTATCTCAGTGAGCCCTTTGGAAATTCGCTCGCCGACACGAATTTCTAGTTCTTCCTGAACATAATCAAGAAAAGCTTGTTTTTGTTCTTCCGGCATTGCCGAAAGGCCCATCTCTTGCAAAAAATTCTCATCAAATTGCATATGTACTCCTTATGCTTGATTATACCATAATACTTCAAAGTGCAAGAAAAAACGGAGCTTTTGGCTCCGTTTAGCTATTTGTTTAGGTTGGCTACGTACTCTTCTAGGCATAAACCGTTGTCCATTATTGCGTGAGCAACGGTGGATGAGCCCACAAATCTGATTTCGTAGGGTTCGCAAGGGACCCCAGTAATATCCTCTTTGCCTGCAGGATAACGATCAATAAAACCATAGTCTGCTAGCGTGTCGTGAACTATTTTGAACTCTGGATAATTCTTTTGTCTCTCGGCCGTCTCTGTTATCCAAGTCATGTTTCCTTCTTCGTCCTTGCCCCAGATAAAGATATTGAAAACAAGTCCAGTATGATGCTCCGAGAATCCAGGCTTCATAACTTTGTTGGTATCAGCCCAACCTTCGAGATTGCCATAATAGTCGTAAACACTCTGCTGGTCTTCCATGGTGCGATAGCCGCTAAACAGACCGATTTCCGTACCTTCATCGCGCAGTTTCTGTTGGAGCATATTGAAGGCAAGGTAGGCTCCCTTTTCGACTGGTGTCGGTTCACCGTATACGTCTGATACATAGATTAGGCTATCCATGAGTTCAAGGTCATACATCCCGCCAAAATCATACTCGTTATCATCATTTACGATAGTAAGATAATCCAGATATGGATTTAGAGCGACGGAAAAAGCATCTGCTGAGGTATCATTCTGGCTCACATCTGTAGCCACAGTGCCTTTGGTGCAACCGCTAAAGACAAACGACATAACTATTAGCAAAATAGCACATGGAAAAAATACTTTTTTGATAAACATTAGACTATCCTCCTTGTTTTTAAGGTTCAAAACAAATAGCTATCTGTGATTATAACAAATAGGAGTAATTCTTCAAGCTATAGGGTGCGTTTTTTGGTTTCGCGGGTGAAGAATTTGAGGCGATCACCTACTTGAAGATCGATTTTGTGTTCGGTACTCATGGCAAGACCGCCAGTTTCACCAGCAATAAGCTCCTTAGAGTCAATTTTCTCTTTTTGTACTGAACTAACTTCGGCTTCGCCGAGATATTTTTTATCACGCACGATACGAACAAGATAACCAGGCTTAACATCGCCCGTCAAAACTTCACCGCCGGCGATAATGCTGGTCTTTTCAGTACGAAAGACGCCGAGAACTTTTAGCTCCCCTTTATCTTCTTCAATAATTTCGGCGTCTAGGAGATTTTCCATCTCGTGCTTGGCATCATCTAGTAGTTCGTAAATAACCTTGTAGGTGCGGATCGGAACGTTGTCGCGCGCTGCCATTTTGGAAATGTTAATAGGAACGGATACGTTAAAGCCGTAAATAACAGTATTTTCGCCAGCTGCCATATAAACATCGTTTTCGTTAATGTCGCCAACACCGGTGGAAACAATATTTAAAGTAATTTCACCCTTGGTATCAATAAGACGAAGGCTATCAACTACGGAAGTGACCGAACCTAGCACGTCGCCCTTAACAATAACATTGAAAGTCTTAGTGTTATCAGCAACATTCATCATACGGAGGAGGTCGGTACTGGTAACATTGGCATCGGCAGACTCATTGGCGATGGCCTGGGCATTGAGAAGTGCCATCTTGCGGGCGGTTTTCTCGTCCTTAACCTCAGTGAATCTATCGCCGAAATTCGGGAGCTCTTTGAAGCCGGTGATGGTAACTGGAGTGGAGGGAGTGGCTTTGCCCTTCGGCTTACCTTGCCAATCTAGCATGGTGCGAACCTTGCCATAGGTGGAACCAGCTACAATAAATTCACCGGTTTTAAGCTCGCCACCGGTGACAAGCAGATTTACTACCGAACCTTTCCCTGTTTCCATATGAGATTCAATGACCAGACCTTCAGCGGGGATATCGACATCAGCTTTAAGCTCCTCGATGTCAGCGGTTAAGAGAATCATGTCAAGCAGTTTATCAAGATTCTGATTGAGCTTAGCAGAAATTGGTACCATAGTAATGTCGCCACCCCATTCCTCTGGCTGAAGACCATTTTGAGATAGATCGGCCATGGTACGATTGATGTCGGCGCCCTCACGGTCAATCTTATTAATAGCGACGATAATTTTCGCATTGGCGGACTTAGCAAAGTTGATAGCCTCGACGGTCTGAGGTTTGACGCCGTCGTCGGCGGCAACCACGATAACTACAATATCAGTAAGCATGGCGCCATGTTGGCGAATAGCAGCGAAAGCTTCGTGGCCTGGAGTGTCAAGAAAAGTTATCAGTCTATCATCATGTTTTAACTGATAGGCGGAAATATGCTGAGTAATACCGCCAGCTTCGTCGTCGACAGTTTTCTTGTGTAAAAGGGTGTCTAGCAAAGTGGTTTTACCGTGATCGACATGTCCCATTACCGCCACAACTGGTGGACGAGTAACTGCCTTGTCGGATAATTCCCTGTGAAAGTCAGAGGTCCTAGTGGAGGTGTTTTTGCGCTCTAATTTGACGTTTTTAAGACCAAGCTCATCAATAATAATAGAGGCGGTTTCAAAATCAAGACGCTGATTGATGGTAGCGACGATGCCGTTTTTAAAAAGGGTGCCGATTAGTTCGGTAACAGAAAGACCAAGGGCTTGTGATAGCTCATCAACCGTAATAGAACCGGCAATTTGAATTGTCTTTTCTTCCATTTAAACAATTTTATCACATTTTGGGAAAATATGCTATAATAGGGGCACGGTCCCGGGTAGCTCAATGGTGGAGCAAGAAGCTGTTAACTTCGAGGTTGCTGGTTCGAGTCCAGTCCCGGGAGCCAATTATTCAAGTTGAAAGGCGCCATCTCGGCGTTTTTTCGTGCTCGCTCATCGATTAGATGCGCTTCGCACGAATAAAACACCAACCTGGCGTCTTTCAATCTTGAATAATATTGCTGCTCCAGTGGACTGGGCGAGAACCAGCAAAGCTGGTTCGGACGCCGTAGGAGGTGAGCAAAAATCCCAAATCTTGTTTGGGATTTTTCGAACCGACGCCCGGCGTTGTACCTTTGCTTTAGCAAAGGTACTGTC
>CAYXTS010000044.1:0-4876 GCA_964468665.1 uncultured Candidatus Saccharibacteria bacterium | reverse complement strand
AAATAAGGAGAAGGCAATGGAGATTTTGAGAGGTAAATTGGTGCAGATGCAATTAGAACAACATGCGGAGACAATTGGGGAACTACGGGCAGGTGAATCGGCGGGTTGGGGACAACAGATTAGAAATTATGTATTGCAGCCGTATAAACTAGTGAAAGATACTCGGACGGGTTATGAGGAAACCGATCCAGATGCGGTATTGGATGGTAAGATTGATGGGTTTATTGAGGCGTGGCTAGAGGGGTAGCGGTTTTTTGGTTAAATTTGATTTATTGGTTTTTGTGATAGAATTATTGTGAATCAGGAGTTAAAAATGGATATAGAGAAGATAAAACAATTCGAGGAATTTCTATTTACTGTCAAAAACAAAGACATCGGTGTTGCATTATGTATGGCCGATGTCATTGGCGTATTAATAGGTGTGAAACCGGCGGCTTGTCTCAACTTCGGCGATAAAGAGATGGGGCGTACAAAAATTTTGGATTTGAAAGAAAAATTTGAAGATTTGGGATTAAAGTGCGTGTTTGATTGTCGCTATACGATGTTCCCTAACAGATTAAGATGGTATGAGGATGTTTATGTATCAAAAGATTTTAGCACGGCGATTAAGCTTAAAAATAGTTTTACTGAAGTGCGTGAATCGGTGGATGATATTGGTCAAGTAATAGATAAGGAATCATGGAAAAGGGCTACAAGGCAAACAGGTAAGATACTCGGATATCCGGATGTGGCCGTTGAATGTTTTATTAGAAATTGGTTTGAGAATAGAGATATTGACAATTCTTTGACGACTACTGAGAAGCCATATAGGTTTTTTGCGCATTCAAAAGAGCATGCTGAGGAGGAAGCGAAAATATACGATACCCCTATAAATATTGCTCTTAAAAAATATGCACCGAAAAGTTACTCTGTGTTAGAAGAACAATAATTATCCGTCGCCAGAAAAACCAATTCAATTTGACATTTTTTGAAAAGTGTGGTTTATTAGTGTTAAGAGTTTTGGACCTTACGTCGGGCTAATTATAAGAGGAGGTGTTATAATGCCTGATACATTAGATTACAATAACTATTTGCTGTACCCAGCACTAGTTAGTGTAATGTCTTCTGGAATTTTGGTGGATTTTATCGATGAGCCAGAGGCAAGTTTTGAAGCTTTTAGCTTTGAGGAGGCGCTTGGTAGAGCTGAAACTGAGCTCTATATAGTTCTCCATTCGAGGCGCGTAGTTGGTAGAAAAGAGGGTAAATATTCGAAAATCAAAAAGCCAACTTCTTTTGCTGAAGCAGCAAAGATAGCAACTGAAGAAGGACGCTACCTTCATATGGTGGCGATTTCGGAGGAATCTATAACTACATACGCAAAAAGGAACTTGACAGTGCCAACATGGCTTAGTAAGATGGCGGATAGGGCTAATCTTAATTTATCTGCAATCTTGACAAAAGGCATTGTTTCAGAACTTGGATTAACTAATAGATTAGAAATATCTGAGGCAAGAAGACAGGCACAGGAAGACTAAAAATTAAATCCCGCTACGGCGGGATTTATTTTGTCCAAGTTAACAAAGTATATGCTACAATAAGAGTATCTCATAATAGATGAGAAATACTTTAAGGGAGGAATCCTTATGTACCTTGATAATTTAAATTTAGGCATATCATACCCAGATTTTGATTATTGGGTCAAAGATGGAATCGTTTCAAAACAGTTGGGTGTTAGGGTTGCGCCAGAGGACTTGTGGGTTCAATGTGATGATGATCGCAAAGAATACTGGACTTACGAGGAATATAAGGAGCTCGAAACGAAGCTACTTATTCCAAATGGTTGGCGTTTGCCAACGGATGAAGAATGGTTGGTCCTACTAAAAGAGTTTGGAACGAACATGTTTGGCGATACAGATCATAGATGTTTGATGTCTAGTTTGGGGCTGAAATATGGAGGATATATAAAAGAGAATGATATTCTTGCTTATAATTCTTTTCCTAATGATCCTTTTTATGTCCATAATTTGGGACTTGGGGGTTATTATCTTACGAGCAATAGTCCTCTTGGTGATACTGATACTGATAATGCGGTTTCTCGCTATTTGTTTTTTCTAAAGGAATACGATGCAAAGTATTCTTATGACTATATTGGTATTAGTGGCGTCTTGGTAAAAGAGGCGTATGCTGCTAGGTGTATTGCTATACAGTAAGAATAATGCTTAAATTTAAATTTGTTCCCTCGGCTGCATTTGCGGTCGGGGGGAACCACAAAAGGGGTTGTCAAGAGTAAAAGGATGTGGTAAAATAAAACAGTTATATCTAGACAGAAGGACAGGTCTGTGGACTCACGTACAGAAACCGGCTTAAAAGTCTAGTTTTAATAGTGCAGTTTTGCTTGTTGTACAGAGGCAAAACTCTAAAAGCGCCTATAGGGTGCGTGGAGTAAAATTAAATAAAAGGAAAGGAATAGAATGCAAGTCATTCTCGGCACCAAAATTGGTATGACCCAGATTATCGGTGAAGATGGCGTCGTGACTCCAGTCACAATCCTTCAAGCCGGTCCGTGCACGGTGACTCAGATAAAAACTGTCGAATCAGACGGTTATAATGCTGTGCAAGTGGGCTACGGTCAGGGTAAGAATCTGAGCAAGTCGGTTTCCGGTCACGTTAAGAAGGCCGGTGAAAATATAAATCCTAAGGTTTTGAAGGAATTTAGAGTTTCAGAAATTCCCGAAGGCATGAAACTTGGAGATAACCTTACGGTTGAAAGTTTCAAATTGGGTGATAAGGTGGCTGTAACTGGTACAAGTAAGGGTAAAGGTTTTGCTGGTACGGTGAAACGTCACAATTTCAACGAATCTCGCAATACGCATGGGTTTAAGGGTAATATTCGTAGAGTTGGTTCGATTGGTTCGATGTATCCACAAAAAGTCTGGAAAGGTAAGAAAATGCCTGGACGGATGGGACATGAACAAGTTACCGTAAAAAATCTTGTAGTTGCTTACATTGACACAGAGAACGGTTTGATTGGACTAAAAGGCGCTGTGCCTGGTCCTCGTAAAGGTATAGTAAGCGTGGAGGGAAAGGAGTAATATGGCGACGCTAAATAAAGATATATTTGGTTTGACTGTAGAAAACCACGAACTCGTGAAACTCGCTTATGATGCTTATCTGGCTAATTCTCGTAGTTCCCATGCTAAGACATTGAAACGCGGTGAGGTCAGAGGTGGTGGTAAGAAGCCATGGAGGCAGAAAGGTACTGGTAGAGCACGTTTTGGTTCTACTCGTAACCCGATTTGGCGACATGGTGGCGTAGCGTTTGGTCGTACTGGTAATGAGAACTTTACCAAGAAAATTTCTAGAGCATCTAAATTGTTGGCCGTAAGACAAGCTTTGTCAATGAAAAATGCTGAAAAAGCAGTGTTTGTACTTGATAAAGATGTGAAACTTACTGGTAAGACTAAAGATGCCGTAAAGGTACTAAAAGACATGAAACTTGATGGTAAGAATGTGCTAGCGGTGGCAGTAGAAAAGACACCAGAGGTATTACGTTCTACCAACAATTTGCCAAATGTGAAGTTGGTACGTGCGACTTATCTTAATGTATTTGACATTATGAATGCAGATGCGATTGTATTTTCTGAAGCAGCTCTTAAGGCGACTGAGAAATGGTTAATGGGAGAGGAGAAGTAAGATGGCAAAAGAAGACAATACTAATATCAAGCTCCATCTCATTGAACCTAGAGCTACTGAGAAGAGCTACTTGGAGCAGACCAATCGGATATATGTTTTTCCAGTAAAGAAGTCGATGGGAAAACAAGAGATTGCCGAGATGGTCGAAAAAGAGTTTAATGTCACCGTAACGGATGTAAGAACTTTGATTCGAAATGGGAAAAAGACTCGATACAGTAAGGGTAAACACGCTTATCCCGGTATTACCCATCGTCAAGATAAGAAATTTGCTTATGTGAGACTTGCAAAGGGTGATTCAATTAAAGTATTTGATGAGCCTGAGGAAGAAAAGAAAACCAGCGCAAAGGAAGCCAAAAAGGCGGACAAGAATGCAGGGAAGGAGAATAAATAATGGCTATAAAAGCATATCGCCCGATTACACCGGCACAGCGTCAGAAAACGACGCAGGATTTCGATCAGATTACGACGAATAAGCCGATGAAATCGTTATTAAAAGCGAAAAAACAACAAGCGGGCAAGAATAACCAAGGTCGTATTACGGTTCGGCACCGTGGTGGTGGCGTGAAGCGTCATTATCGTATTATGACTTATAAATTGCCAGAAAACTTGACTTTTACAGTCGAGGAAATAGAGTATGACCCAAATCGTTCAGCTCGGATTGCTCGAATCAAAGACGAGAATGGTGTATATTATTACGTGCTTGCGGATACCAAAATGACAAAAGGTACTACTTTTAAAACTGGCAAGACTATTGAGGTTGAAGAATCGAGCCGGATGCCGTTAGAAAATATTCCGGTCGGTACATTTGTTTATGCAATTGAGCTTGCACCTGGAAAGGGTGCACAGATGGTAAGGGCAGCAGGTACTTCAGCACAATTGATGGCAAAAGAAAATGGCTATGCCACGCTCAAAATGCCATCTGGTGAGGTTCGTAAAGTATTAAGTAGCTGTAATGCTTCCATTGGTACGGTTTCAAACGAACAACATCAGAATATTAAAATCGGGGCGGCGGGTCGACGTCGTCGGAAGGGTATTCGCCCAACAGTAAGAGGCGTCGTGATGAACGCTACGGATCACCCACACGGTGGTGGTGACGGTGGCCGTCACGGTTCTGGTAAGGCACCACGTACTCCGTGGGGTCAGCTCACCTTGGGTTATCGTACTCGTAACAATAAGAAAACTAATAAAATGATCGTGCGCAGTC
>CAYXTS010000043.1:0-4965 GCA_964468665.1 uncultured Candidatus Saccharibacteria bacterium | reverse complement strand
CGACACCAAGCTTAAGAGGCTCGTGCTCTAACCAGCTGAGCTACCGGACCAAGTGTAGTTAATTTTTTAATATCGTGATATGTGCTTCCAGCGCCAGAGGCTCGTGCTGTCATGACTAAAAGCCAGCTGAGCCACCGGACCAAAGGTTATTTTATTATTATATCACAAAATTTAATTTTTTGGAAATTTTATTTATATATAATATGTGGTATGATAATAGATAATTAACGGAGGAATTTCTGATGTGTGGAATTGTGGGATATGTGGGAAAAAAGAATGCACAGGATTTTTTGATTTCTGGGCTTAAAAGATTGGAATATCGTGGATATGATTCTGCGGGAATTGTGACTATTGCGGATGATGGGGATGCAACATTGATACGTGCGAAAGGTAAGATTTCTGATTTGGAATCAAAGCTAGCAAAAAATAAACGTAGTGATAAGATTGGGATTGGGCATACACGTTGGGCGACACATGGCGAGCCTAGTGAGGCTAATGCACATCCGCATAAAATGGGGAAGATTTACCTAGTTCACAACGGGATTATTGAGAATTATAAGGAAATTAAAAAAGCACTTGGTGATGTTAAGTTTCATTCAGAAACCGATTCGGAGGTTTTGGCTGGATTAATTAATTCATTTTATAAGGATGGGGAATATCCTTTAATAGATGCGGTGGTTCAGGCACTGAAACTTGCTAAAGGAACTTATGGAATTGCAGTTATTTCGGAGCTGAATCCGGAGGAAATTATAGTGGCGAGAGCTGGATCGCCTCTTGTGATTGGGGTGGGTCATGATGAAACATTGATAGCTTCTGATGCCTCTGCTTTGATTGGGCACACTAAACAGGCCATTTATTTAAATGATGGTGAGGTTGCAAAAGTAACGGAAAATAGTGTCGAGATTAAAACTTTGAATGCGGAGCCAGTATCGGCTAAGGTTGAAGAGATTGAAACTAATTTGTCTTCGATTCAGAAGGGTGGATATGACCATTTTCTTTTGAAAGAGATTATGGATCAACCAGAATCTTTGACGGAAACGTTGCGTGGGAGAGTAAATGTAAAAGAGGGAACGGTGAGATTGGGGGGTCCGGGATTATCTGAAGCGGAGCTTCGGAAAATAAGACATTTAATAATTGTTGGGTGTGGTACGGCTTATCACGCTGGGCTTTTAGCGGGATATTATATTGAAAAATTCACTCCTGAAATAACCATAGAGACTGTAATCGCTTCGGAATATCGGTATCGTCAAGCATATATACCAGAGGGGTCGGTGGCTTTGATTGTTTCTCAGTCGGGTGAGACAGCCGACACCTTGGCTTGTTTGCGGGAGATAAAGAAACAGGGAATAAAAACGATTGGCATTGTAAATGCAATTGGGTCAACGATTGCAAGAGAAGTTGATGGTGGAACATATGTACATGTGGGGCCAGAAATATCGGTGGCTTCTACGAAGGCTTTTACGTCCCAAGTGGTTGCAATGGTGATGTTTGGTTTAACTATTGCGCAGGCGAAGGGGGTGAAATCCAGTATTCTAAAACCATATGTAGAAGAGATTGCCAAATTGCCGGATGAAGTTAGAAAAGTTTTAAATGATAATGCTGATGAAATGAAAAAAATCGCGAAAAAATACAAAGAATATGAACATGCAATTTATTTGGGCCGCGATACGGCTTATCCGACAGCGATGGAGGGGGCTTTGAAATTAAAGGAAATTTCGTATATAGATGCTAATGCGTACGCATTTGGTGAACTTAAGCACGGGCCTTTGGCGTTAATTGATGATAGGTTTTTTGAATTTGCATTATTGCCAGAAGGAGAATTATACGAAAAGGCAGTTTCTAATGTGCAGGAGGTTCTGGCGCGAGGAGGACGAATTATTGCGGTAACAAATGTTTCTGGATTTGATTTGGATGTGGCTGATGTTGTAAAAATTACAACATCTTTGAAGTTATTTACGCCAGTTTTGATGAATTTGATTGCGCAGTTGTTTGCTTATTATATGACTGTTGTAAAGGGTTTTGATGTAGATCAACCAAGAAATCTTGCGAAATCTGTCACGGTGGAATAATTTGGATTCAATAGGTATTCTTTAGGAGAAGATTTTGGTTTTCATGATATAATATACTTATGCGGAAAAAGTCCGATTTGATTTTGAAGTTAGCCTTGATTGTCGGAGACGCTTTGGCTTTGATTTTATCGTTTGCGGCAGCATATTTTGTGAGAATAAATGTTGATCCTAGACCCTATGTGTTTGAGTCGCAGATTTTTGATTTTACGATTACAATTAGTCTTTTAATCCCAATAATGCTTATTATTTTGGCTGCATTGGGGTTATACAAAAAGTCGGTTTGTCTTGGGCGATCTAGATTGCCAGAAACGGGCAAGCTGGTGCTTGCAGCAGTGCTTGGTGTTGCGGCTTTGATTGTTTATGATTTTTTCAAAGGTGAAAATTTATTCCCAGTTAGGGTGATGGCCGTTACGGCGGTAGTGCTTTCGTTTGTGTTTTTGGTTCTTGAACGTATACTAGTGAGAGCGTTGATGAAACATATTTTCAAAAAAGACTATGCTACGAAGCGAGTGGTTATAATTGGAAATTCCAAAAATACCGAATATCTTGCTGAGTATATAGCTTCTAAGCCTGAGTCAGAATATACTTTGGCTGGTATTGTGGCGGGAAAGAAATATGTACCAAAAAATCTAAAGACGCATCAGTATTCTTCTTTGAAAGAGGCTTTGAAGAGAGCAAAAGCAGATGTAATTTTTCAGACAGATGAGAAATCAACAGAATATGTTTATCGTCAGGCGGTGATGAGGCATTTGCTGTATTATTTTGTACCAAGTGAAACGGCGCTTTCGTCACATTTTGGGGAATTGGAGCTAATCGGGAATACACCGGCGGTTCTTGTAATGACGACTCCATTAGTTGGTGGGCATGCTTTTATAAAAAGATTATTTGATATTATATTTAGTTTGGTGGCGATTTTGATTACGATTATTCCGATGGCGGTGGTTTGGATAATTTTGAAATTGTCGGATCTCAAACATTCGCCTATCTATAAGGATGATCGGTTAACTCAATATAATAAGAAGTTTAAATGCTATAAGTTTAGAACGATGGAATCGGAATATAGCGGAATGACGGCGGAGGAGGCATTTGAAAAAATGGGGAAGCCTCAACTTATTAAAAAGTACCGAAAAGATGGTGATTATCTTAAAGATGACCCGAGAATTACTAGAATTGGCAGGTTCCTTAGGAGGACTTCGATTGACGAGCTGCCACAATTGTTTAATATTTTGAAGGGCGATATTTCTTTGATTGGGCCAAGAGCGTTACTTCCTGGTGAGTTGAGGGATTATGGTGATAGGTCTTTGATTTTGACGGTAAAGTCGGGATTGACTGGGTTTGCACAGGTGTCGGGGAGACGAGATATTTCGTTTGAGGAGAGAAGAGCACTTGATATTTATTATGTAAGGAATTGGTCTCTAGGCTTGGATTTGTCGATTTTCTTTAAGACTATTGCGGTGGTCATAAAGGGGGAAGGTGCAAAGTGAGCGAAAAGAAGATAGCAATAGTTTGTGATTGGCTTACGAATGTGGGGGGAGCAGAAAAGGTTTTACTTAGAATACACGAGCTGTTTCCGGAAGCTCCGATATATACTTCGAAATATGATCCAAAGGGAATTGATTGGTTTTCTGATGCGGATGTCAAGACTGGCTGGATGCAATGGTTTCCTACATCATTTCGGCGAGTGCTTGGTCCACTTAGGCAGTGGTATTTTTCACATCTGGACTTGTCAGAATATGACTTGATAATATCGGTAACTGGGGCGGAAGCAAAGGCTGTGAAGTCGGGAAAATGGCTTCATGAGAACGGAAAAAAGAATGTAAAAAATCCGAAGGGAATTCATATTTCTTTTTGTCATGTGCCAACGCAGTACTACTGGCAGATGTATGATGATTATATTAAGAACCCAGGTTTTGGGATACTAAATCCGATTGTTAGATTCTTTTTTAGATTGATGGTACTGCCGCTCAAACGGGCGGACTATAAGGCAGCTAAGAGGCCAGATTATTTTATTACGATTAGCGAATATGCGAGAGAGCAGATACGTAAATATTATAAGAGGGAATCTGCGGTGATTCATCCGCCAGTGGAAATAGATGATTTCATGATAAAAGCAAATAGCGTATCAGAATATTATATTACTACGTCGAGGCAAGTGAATTGGAAGCGGATTGATCTTGCGATAGAGGCATGTATAAAGATGCAGAGGAAGCTGGTTGTAATAGGTGGGGGATCGGAACATAACAAGTTGGTAAAGTTGGCGGGTGGTTCGGAATTGATAGAGTTTTTGCCGATTATGAAAAAGGAAGAATTGGCTGAGTATTTGGCAAAAGCGAAGGGATATTTGTTTCCTAGTTTGGAGCCGTTTGGGATTGCGCCGGTTGAAGCTTTGGCGGCGGGGTGCCCGGTGATTGCGTTCGGCGAAGGAGGATCAAGAGATTATATCGTAGATAAAAAGAACGGAGTGTTTTTTGAGAAGCAGACAGTTGAATCTTTGGAAGAGGCGATTCTGAGATTTGAGAAAATAAAATTTAATCGTAAAGAAGTTTCGAAAACTGCAGAGAAGTTTGACGTGAAGAGATTTGAAAGGGAAATAAAAACATATATAAATGAAAAAGTCAAATAAGGGAAAAACAGGTTTTTTGAAATTGGAGAAGGTCTTTTTTAGTTTTGTTTATGTGCTACCTTTTGTGTTGTTTTTTTCGTATTATCCGTTAATACATTTTGGGGCGGATAGTTCGATGAATTTTGAAATTTCGTTGCCAATTATATGGTTGGTTTTGTTTGATATACTAGCTGTTTTGATAATGGCGAAACGGAAAATATTATTTTGCGGAATAAAAAAACGGTGGATGTGGTTGCTATTTCCCTTGTGGCTAACTGTGTCGGTGTTCTGGTC
>CAYXTS010000042.1:0-5268 GCA_964468665.1 uncultured Candidatus Saccharibacteria bacterium | reverse complement strand
GGGCTTAAAAAACCGCAAAAAATTCAGTTCGCACGAATTTTCTTCTCTGGAAGAATAGAGGCGTAAAACAACGCAAAATGTCTATTAACCCTAATTTTTAGTTTAAGTGTAACTTTTATGTTCTCTACTTCAACCTCCATAAGAACCTCCTTTCCTCACCAACATTAATGTTAACTCTGCAACCCCACGCCAAAAAGTGTAGCACACAAGCCACACCATTGCAACCCCCTACCCACTATCTACTTCTTCCGAAGCGACCTAGCAACCAAATAACTTATCATACTAAGCAACACCGCCGCCCCAAGCGACAACGCCACATAACCACCAGTCGTTAGCGGTTCCGATTTTGTCACCCCACCTGTATCAGGGTTACCCGGCGTAGCCTCCTCATCTTCCGGCAATTCATCCCCCGCCGCATACGCGTCAAGATGCAAATTAAATGTCGCTCCTTGGTATTCGTTTCCAAGCGCAGGGCTTAAGACCACCTCAGTAAAAATCGGCTCGGTCACCGCACCCACTTCTAGCATTGAGCCATACCTATAACAATTTCCCGAAGCCGGGTCAGAGGTATTCGTAACCCCCTCATTATCTAAACTCCAATCTCCATTAATACTAATCCCAAACGTATTTACCGGCAAGCTTATCTCATCTCCCGTCGCGTTTGTCGCTGACTCCGACAAACACATTCGCACTTCCACTGGTACTTCCCCAGTATTCTTCACTCTCGGAATCGCACTATATGTCATCCCTGGCATCGCACCAGTAATATCTTCCCAATCTTTGTAGTTGCCCGTCCCATCATCCACTTTTTCTACAATCTTAATATCTACCGGCCCCTCTGCAAAGACAGGAAAAGCAACAAAACCAGCAGCCAAGGCACTAATCGCCACAGAACTAATCAATTCTTTCTTGGTCATTTTATCTCCTTTCCTTTCCCTACAATCCCCCTTAGGGTCGGTCAGCCTTAAGCCAACCGACCTATGTTTGTTTTATTTATTATATATTGGCTGCACCAAATGCAGAAGCCGCATCATTAAAGGTTTCAGCTTGTACTGCATCTGCGGTAACAGTAATACCGAATCCGGTTGTCTGCAAACTAGCAAGATTGCTTATATCACTCTGAGTTAAATCACTCTTCAAGAAGACCGTGTTAACAGGACTCCAATAAGTCATCTCCCCAGCCTCTAGAGCCTCAGAAAGATAGAATGTATATGTTCGGCTTCCATCACTTTCAAGATAGCCCATATACTCTCCTTCAGCGCTATAATCTACGTTATCACTACTGCCACTACCTTCAAACGCCACAACGCTACCGTCTTTTCCGGCACATTGGTAATAATTATTTACTAATGTTTTACCATCCTTCGTTAATGTGTTAGTAAAGCTGGTGTTAGATTTCTTAAACGCAGTGCTTGGTGTGTTGACAGTAATATAATCAACGACGGAAGCTGGAACATTGACTTTTATACGTACATAAGCATCATTTGCCTCATCATTATTTTTTACGTAAATAAACTTGCGAATTTGTTTACCAGGTACAATGTTACTATATTCATCATAAACGTAGGTCCCCTCACTGGCACCAGTTCCATTAACGTCAGCAACACCATCATAGTATTTGTAGTCATTATTAATATTAGTCTGTCCAGTCCCTTGAGCATCTGCAATAATCTGCGCATCGGTAAATGCACCAGTTTGACCTTGGAAGTTTTGTGCTACGATGTGATTATTATCCCAGGCCGTCAACTGACCATTCGTATAATTCGAGTAAGAAGTACCGAGAATAATACCAGGAGTACAATAAACCAACTTAGCATTATACAAACCGTTCGCTGTAGCGCAGTTATGATTATCATTATTTTGCGTAGGAGCTGCCGTTGTTAAATTATTAATCCCTTCGCCGCCCAACATATTACTATTAACGCGATGTAGTTGTGATTCGTATAGTGTTATATCAATATCACCTACGGTAAACTGGTTCGTCGCAGTTTCATGATCGGTAAAGTACGCAATCGTCCCACCAGCAATCAAAGCTGCAACACCTAACACTGCTGCGGTTGATAGAACAGTCTTTCTATTGATTTTCATTTTTAATAACTCCTTTTATTATTAATTAATATTAAACTAAATTAATATGTTTCTCTTAGGCTATCAAATGCCTCCGTAGCACTGTTAAACCCAGTCGTCTGAATCGCATCTGAATAAGCGCTAATTCCTAACGTACAATTATTGCCGCTATCATCCGATTCTGGACAAACAAACAAACCTTCCATTTCTGACGTGATATCACCTATCGCTAACTTCACCGTCGGCCATTCAACAGTTTTACTATCTTTCGCTAACGGATTTACGCTCATAATATAATACTCGGCGTATTCGTTGTCGCCATCCATCACACTAGGCTTATATTTCACAATGTAGTTATCATTTCTACATGTA
The DNA here is from genome assembly GCA_964468665.1 of uncultured Candidatus Saccharibacteria bacterium. Lineage (GTDB taxonomy): Bacteria > Patescibacteriota > Saccharimonadia > Saccharimonadales > Saccharimonadaceae > Nanosyncoccus. The sequence continues at coordinate 2,829 of CAYXTS010000042.1, read as the reverse complement.
CTCTCAGCACTAGTATTAATAGCACAATTATCATTCATTGTCGGTAGATCAAGCGTCACTGCGCTACTCAAGGCCTTCGGAATCACAACGCGGAATCTTTGATAGACCGGGATATTACCATCATTGGTCGCTTGCAAATAAAATGGTATTTGCAAATTCTGCACCAATGTGTATCTACTAGCATCGATTTCACGGTACTCATCGCCAGTCACATCATCATAAATCGCCAGTTTCGTTGATGCGTTACCAACTACAAAGTTATTAATCGCCGCATCGGTATCAGTGAAATATGACAAAGTTCCAACCGAACTCAGTACACACATCGCCATTACCACTAGCGAAACCACGGTGATTCTAATCTTGTGATACATTAACCTCCTTTCTCTACCTTTAAATTTAATATTCTCCACATTTTTACGCTACACTCTTGCTCGCAGTTTTCCTCCTTTCTTCCAAAGTCCCTGGTAAAAACGTCCACGCTAGTAGGAGTGTTCCCACTACCAGAGTGATATATATACCAGGTGGCTGCTGGATATTATGCGCCACATAGCCAATATACGGTAAAACAATCATTGGTGTCCCAATCACATTTTTGTAGTGCACCAAATTCGCATCTGGCGATTCGTTCGCGTCACCTTTCGTTCTAAATCTCAGCACACTCGCATCATTCTCATCCGGTACAATCTCCGCAATCCTATGTGTCACCACCACCTTATCATCATTTGCCACAAAAGAAATCACATCCCCCACTTTCAAATTTCGATAATCTACTGGCTGCACATAAAGCAGAGACCCCACCGGCAAATTCGGTTCCATCGACCCAGACATTACCGTAAACGTCCTAAAACCAGCCAACCTCAACCCCACCAGACCAATCGCTACAATCGCTATCACGGCCACCACACCAGTAGCCACGCGCGACCGCAAAATCTTCCAGCGGCTTCGCCTCTGTTTTGATTCTTCCATTTTCTGCACCGATTCCACCAAAACCACCGGCTTCGGTTCGTCTACTTCCGCAACCTTCTCAACCGTCGTCTTCACACAACCCGCAACCACCACAGGGTAGCAGACATCATGTGTTTCGACTTTTATCTTCATTCCACCTCCACTTGTTATACGTCTATTTTATCGCATTTTCAAAATAAACACAAGTGGTTTAATTAGCCAACACCTTAAACAATTTTCGAAATAATCAACTTTCGCTCTCGCCCTTCGCCTTCAGAATGTGTTTCAACATCAGAATAATCCGCCGCCACTTTATGCACCACTCGCCTGTCCGCCGCATTCAAATTAATCTCCATTGGCTCACCAGTCCGGCGCACTTTCGCAATCCACCCCTCAGCCTTATCTGCAATCCTATCCGCTCTCTGTCTCTTATAATTCGCCACATCCACATTCACTCGTGTAATTTCCGCCTCTTTTGACACTAAAGCCATCGATACTACATGCTGCAACGCCCTCAAATTATCCGCATTTCGCCCAATCAATAATGAATTCAAAGAAGTCGAAGGTACCGACAACTGTATCACTTCATCATCAATCGTCGATGTTACCGCCACATTAATCCCAAAAAAGCTCAGCAAGTCTTCCAAATACCGGCTCGCAAACCTAATTGATTCGTCTTTATTCATTTATCATCTCCTTTTCTTTTTAGTATCAGAAGCTTTGATGCGAGTTATTTTTGTTCCTGTTTTTTTGTTTTCGACCACTTCGGCCTCTTTAATTTTACTAAGTTCTTTCAAAACCGCTTTATCTGTCGCCGCATCTATCTCAGCGTCGACCTTTTTCAACACAATTCTCTGTTGTATCACAGTAAATATATTACTCAGGAAATAATAAAATGCTAATGCCCCATTCAAATTAAACATAATAAAGAACATCATCACTGGCATCATAATTGACATCTGCCCAGTCGTCATATTACTAATATCCGACTCATCCAACTCTTTACCATCCTTCGCATCCTTAATTAGGTCACGAAACTTTCTCTTCTTTTCCGATTTACCAGAAGGCATCTGTTGCTTTGTGGCCCAGTATTGCACCACCGAAGCCATCACTGCACACACTAAAATAAATAGCGCCGACCACGAAAAGTTTCCCATCAACACATCACTCGCTTTTACATCTAAACGAAGTACACCAAACAACTGCGGATGAAAATCATACTCCGTTTTTTCTTCTGCGGGAATTTCATCATTTGTCAAGTCAGCCAAATATGATTCCTGCTTCGTTTCAAGTTCACGAATTTCCGACCCTTCATAAGCTACAATATCATACGCCCGGTTCATCAAATTATCTTGCGGCAACGGTGTCGCAATCACTCGAATCGCCGAAAAAATCGCAATAAAGATCGGCAACTGTATACATAATGTCAAAATCGAAGCAAACGGCTTTACATTATACCGTTTATATAAATCCATTGTTTGCAACGATTCTAGCTGTTTATTTCCCTTACAGTTCTTCTTAATTTGTGTCAGTTCAGGCTGAATTTTTCGGATTAAGCGCGTCTGGTTTAATTGCTTTTTCGTCAGAGGCCACATACATAGTTTCACTAGCACCGCAAAGATAATAATCGCCAGCCCAAAATCATGCACTAAATTAAATATCATAAACTGAATATTTACAATCGGTCGCACCACAATCAAATCTATAAAATTAAACGGCCCACCCGTTACAATTGAGCCAATCACAAAAGCAACAAACAACCCCCAGTAAATATATTTCTTCACACTCTTTTTATCCATTCTTTTTATTATAACACACTTTACTTTCTTCTACCAGTTCCCCCAACATCTTCTCTAAGTCCTTAAACGGCATTGTCATCACATC
>CAYXTS010000041.1:0-5398 GCA_964468665.1 uncultured Candidatus Saccharibacteria bacterium | reverse complement strand
TGTTATAATTATACAATGATAATTCATTCCGAACAAGAAATGCTAGACTTTGGCCAAAACTTCGCCAAACACTCCCCCCACGTTATCGAACTTATCGGCGATGTTGGCGCCGGCAAAACCACATTCGTCCGCGGATTTGCTAAAGGGCTAGGTATTAATGGACCCATCAATAGTCCCAGCTTTACTATCTCCAAATCCTACGCCCTGCCAAACAACAAAGGCAACCTCATCCATTATGACTTCTATCGCCTCCAAGACCCCGGCCTCATGATAGAAGACCTTCAGGAAAATCTATCAAACCCTAACAATATCATTATCACCGAGTGGGGCGAATCCATATCAGACTTACTCCCAGATAATCGCACTATCATCAAAATAGACTACACCGAAACCGACAATCGGAAGCTTAGCGTCCTCACAACATAAATGATTTAATTTCATGGTATAATCTCTCCATGAGATTATCACTTGACACCTCTACCCCCGAAACTATCCTAAAACTAGATAACAAAGAATATCGCTATAACTTCGACCGTGATTTAGCCGAAAAACTCCTCGGCTGGATCAACAGCAAACTTCAAGAAAACGATAAATCGTGGCACGACATCACCGAAATCGTTTTCATGTCTGGACCCGGCTCCTTCACGGGTTTACGTATTGGAGCATCTATCGTAAATACCCTCGCTTCAGAACTAAACATCCCCCTATACGACCATCACGGCGCCAAACACCAGATTATCATCCCAGAATACGGCCGGCAAGCCAATATCTCCAAACCTCGCAAATAGACTATTCTGCTTTTCTTCTTATCATATACCGCGCCAAAATCACCACGAACACCGATGAAGCCACCACAAGAACTCCATATATTGTCGCCATCACAAAATAGCCTTTTGTATTATCTGGACTAAACACCCTACTCACACCAAGCGGTGCTACAAAGGTCGGGTCACTTGGGTCATACGCAATCTGTACCCCACCACCGTTTGCTATTTCGGTGTTCATTACGCTAAGACTCATCCCTGTAAAATCAATTTCGAACACCGAATCTCGCGCATCCCGATCTGCATGGAATATTCGCACCATCGTACCATCACCCGATTCCAGATTCACCCCAGAATAAGCAAAATCTTCACCCAAAACCGAAGTATATACCTCTCCATTTTCATTTATTGTCATCTTGCCAGTAGTCGCCTCATGAATCCCACCCATATCGATTATTAACTTATCATCCAAAAATACAAAAGTATCATCATCCGCTGTAATTCTAAAACTCTCATTTCCATTCAGAAGCACCGTAAACGGTACCGCAAAATTCATTGTAAACAAATGGTTGTGTCCATCATTATTCACAAAATCCGCCACACTAAAATCCGCTCTGTCGAGCGGATAAAATTCTTTACTAGTAAACCAGAACTCTGCACTATTGGAACTGTATTTTAGTTCAATCGTTCCTGGATAACTTTTACTCTTGCCATCGACTCCAGTGAACCATCGTGCTATGTCCGTCACCCCTCTATTCGGTGTTAACTCTCCACCCACCCCAATCGGCAAATAGTCATCGCTTAAGTAATATTCCACCAAACCCTGTTCCACTTCTTGTGCCTCATATCCACAACTAGCCCACTCAAACTGTCTAGCATATAGTGCATCTCTCTTATCTATATCATAAAGATTCACACACTTATCCGCCCGCTGATCATAATAGGCCACCGGTAATGCAACCCTAGCATTATCTTCAACCCCCGCACTCGCCAAAATTGCATCAGGAGTCTTTGCCGCCATCTCTCCATCGATATTTTTTACCATACCAGAAAAACCACAAATCGCAAAAACCATCACTGACACAAAAGCCACCAACATAACCGCACTAATTATCCAAGACTTTTTGTCATTTTTCTTCTTCATAATCTCACCCTAAGTATAAGTCTTTTTATCAACAAAATCAAGTTAATCCCCAGTTTCAGTCTCCTCTTCCATAATACCCAGATTCTTATCCGACAAAACATTCGATTCAAATGGCTTCTTGTATGAGTCAATCGCCTCGACTTCTGTATTTAGCTCTTTCAAATACTCATCTATTCCATCCACCGTAACATTCCCATTTTTCGAAAAATCATACTCAAGCTCTTCCTCCTCCTCTCCCCCAATTTCCTCCTCGTCTGGTAAATATCCAGGACGTGACCTATCAAGATATATATCTCCAGAATTATGATAGATAACCAAGGAAATCCCCGTCGTAACTGTTGCTATCAATATCGAAGCCACGCCAAGCAGAACCAAATTCCGACCGCCCTCTGTCGTCTTTTTCACTTTCTTTTTCTTGATTGTGTCATCCTTTTTTCTCATAATTCACCCTTCAACCCATTGACTAATTTTATGTGTTCCGATATTAGTCCTCGCATTTTTGCGACATCACGCCTCACCACCTCTCGCGCTTCTCTAACGGAAACCAACTTATTGTAAAATCCTTCAGGCTCAGTCTTACAATCCTTCGTCACTAGCTCTTCCAGAAGCTGCTGATATTTTATAAAATCATTTGAAAAATTCGCTTTCATTCCAGCTAAACTTTTCTGATTTTCAATCAACCCTACACTAGAAATATTCTTTTCCACCAATTTAATATTTAACGGTATCACAAACTTAGACAAAACTGCCTCATAATGTCCACCCAAATATATTCTAGTTCTCGCATCAGATTTCTGTATATTTTTTAAGTTCTCCTTTATATTTGTGCAATTATCAATAATGCTGTCCTTCTGTACTTTTGAAATAGCCAATACCGGAGAAAAACAGATAACAAGTTGACAAAAAATAAGAAGTATGCTATAATTAAAGAATAATCTTATTTTCTTCATGTATTTAATTATAGCACAACCTTCTAATAAGAATCTCTATATTTCTAGATTTGACAAATCACGAACTTATTGCCAGACAAAGAAAACTTTACCTTAGCCTGTTCATCGTCACATACATAAATTTTCATTTTATGTTCCTTGTTTATTTTGTATAACCTTTATACACTCCATAATATCTAACCAAAACCAGTTTGTCAACACTTTTTTGATATTTTTTCCACAATTTTAACGTTTTAGCATTACCATGAAAGCCTCACTCGGTATATCAATCTTACCAAAACGCTTCATTCTTGCTTTACCACGCTTCTGTTTTTCCAACAATTTCGCCTTTCTATCCCTATCTCCCGTATGAATTTTCACAGTCACATCTTTCCGATAAGCTCCAATCGTCTCCCTCGCAATAATCCGTGCCCCTATTGCCGCCTGCAAAGCTACTTCATAATTCTGCCTAGGAATTATCTCTTTTAATTTTTTAGTCGTTTCACGTCCAATCCCCTCCGCTTCCGAACGATGCGCCATAACAGACAAAGCATCCATTTTGTGTCCACCCACCAAAAAATCCACTCTCACCAAATCCTCTGGCCGATATCCACAAAGCTCATAGTTAAACGAAGCATATCCCGAAGTCACCGATTTCAATTGATCATAAAAATCCGTCAGCAGATTCGCCATCGGCGCTTCAAAATCAATTACCGCTCTATCCTCTATATAAGAAACGTTAGTCTGATGCCCACGTTTTTCGTTTATTAAATTCAGTACATTTCCAATCATCGATTTTGGTAAAATTATTTCTCCCTTCACCCAAGGTTCACGAATTTCTCTTATTTCGCTAGCATCTGGCAAATCTGATGCTGATTTTATTTCAATCGTTTTCCCGTTGTTCAAAACTACTTCGTAGTTTGTAGATGGATTAGTTACTATTAAATCAAGCTTGAACTCACGTTCTAGCCTTTCACGAATAATATCCATATGAAGGAGTCCCAAAAATCCAATCCGAAGTCCAAACCCCAAAACCGGTGAATTTTCTGGCTCAAACCTCAGCGCCGAATCACTCAAAGCCAATTTCTCAATAGCTTCTTTCAAATCCTTATACTGGTCGTTAGACACCGGAAAAAACCCAGCATACACAAACGGCAAAACATCTTTATATCCCGGCAAAGCCTTAGTTGCCGGACTTTTTGCCAAAGTTACAGTATCGCCCACTTTAGCTTCTCTTGTTGTCTTTAAATTTGTCACGATATAACCAATTTCACCCGTCCTCAAAGCATCCCGCATAGTCATCTTCGGCGTAAGTACTCCAACTTCGAGCGCCAAACCTTTTGTTTCTGCCGCCATCATCATTATTTCTGCATTTCTTTTTATTTCACCATCAAAAACCCGCACATAAAGCACCACCCCTCTATAATCATCAAAATACGAATCAAATATCAACGCCCGAGTCTGTTCCATAGCAGTATTATAACATAAATTGGGCTCAGCGTCACGCCGAGCCCAAATAGGTGCTAATAGTCAAATTCAATAACTTCCCCATTTTGCATAAACCTGATAGCTTCAAAATCACCATCTTCTGGAAAACCATTGAATAATGCCTGTGCCATCTGGCCAAAACCACCGTGAGAAAATACTACAATGGTTTTTCCGTCATATTCTTTCTTAATGTCACCAAAGAAAGCCCTAGCCCTAGTTTCCAAAACCGTCAAAGGTTCAGCATCATACCTTTCTGCAAAATCAGAATAATAGTTCCAAAGCTTTGCATGATAACCTTCCGGAATCAACTTACTCTCCAAATTATTCTGTATGGCAACATCTCGATCAAAAAACATTCCAACTAATCTTCCAAACTTTCTCTCGCTTATCCTCTCGTCAACTATGGGTTTTAAATTAGAATAACCTGCACCAATAAGAGCTATATGGCAAGTTTGAAGCGCTCGTATATAAGGAGAACTAAAAACCTGATCAATTTTGTCAGAACCAAGACGACACATCAAGTCATGACCGGCCGAGACAGCCTGCGAATGGCCAAGCCCAGTCAAAGGAGCTTCCGGCGCATCATGAAAACGTCCTGATAAATTCGCTATTGATTGGCCATGACGGACAAAATACAGTTTTACGGACACAAAAAACACCTCCTAATGTACTCATTTCTCTACTTATAAGAATGCTTACCTAATAGTATATCATTTACACCTTATTCAGTCAATTTCCTCGGCTTTGGCCCCCTAGCCACAATTTCATCCAAAACTTTTTCAATATTCAAACCAGTTTTAGCTGAAACACCAATAATTTCATCACGACCACAACCCAATAAATTCATAATTTGTGCAGCCACAGCCTCCACATCAGCTGCCGGAAGATCGATTTTATTGATTACTGGGATAATCATTAAATTTTGTTCTATGGCCAAATATACATTAGCGAGCGTTTGCGCCTGTATACCTTGCGTTGCATCCACTACCAACACCGCCGTTTCCACCGCCTGCAAAGATCTCGAAACCTCATACGAAAAATCCACATGCCCCGGCGTATCAATCAAATTCAAA
>CAYXTS010000040.1:0-5517 GCA_964468665.1 uncultured Candidatus Saccharibacteria bacterium | reverse complement strand
CCTAAAGGTGAAACCGTTCCTCGCATTCCGTACAGCGATGCCCTTGATAATTACGGCACCGACAAGCCAGACCTCCGCTACGGCATGGAGTTAATCAACCTTACCGACGTCTTCAAAGATACCGATTTTAAAGTGTTCAAAACTGAATGCATCAAGGCACTTTGCGTAAAAGACGGCTCCAAATTAACCCGTCGCGAAATAGACGACTTTACCGAAAAAGCTAAAAAACTCGGTGCTGGTGGTCTCGCTTATATATTATATACGGAAGAAGGTCCAAAGTCTCCCATCCTCAAATTCATGTCCGAGTCTGAAATCAAAAACGTCACAAAACTCACCAATGCCACAACTGGCGACGCCGTATTCTTTGGCGCCGATGAAACCACTAAAGTCAACAAAATACTCGGCGAACTCCGTATTACCTTTGCTGACCATTTCAATCTCAAAAATCCTAACGAAATCGCCTATGCCTGGATTATTGATTTTCCTTTCTATGAATGGGACGAAAAAAACCGAAAGCTCGACTTCGGCCACAACCCATTCAGTATGCCTAAAGGCGGTCTAGAAGAATTAGAAAAAGCCTGCGCAAACGATTCCAAAAACGAATCCCGCAAAGATAACCTCTTAGCCATCAAAGCCGATCAGTTCGACTGCGTCATGAACGGCTACGAAGTTTGTTCCGGCGCCGTGCGCAATTACAATCCCGAAATCATGTATAAAGTATTCAATATCCTCGGTTACAACAACGAATACGTCGAAGCCCGTTTTGGTGGCATGTTGAACGCGTTCAAATACGGTGCACCTCCACACGCCGGCTGTGCTCCCGGCCTCGACCGTATTTTTATGGTCCTAGAAAATACCGACAATATCCGCGATATCGTTGCCTTCCCCAAAAACGGCTCCGGTGTCGACCTTATGATGGATTCTCCATCATTCGTCGACCAATCTCAACTCGAAGAGTCCCACCTCGCCATTATCGACGAAGAATAAACCATAAAAACACAAAAAATGCCGAGATGCCGGCTTTTAACTCAAATAGTGGTAGGGCCGGATGGAATCGAACCATCATTGTATCCTTAGAGGGGATATGTCCTATCCGTTGAACGACGACCCCAAAACGAGTTACTACATATTATACACTATTATTCCGGCTTTCTCAACTTATAATAAATCGAAGGGGCAAACCGAATCGGCGCCAGTAGCGACTGCGCCTTATCTTCCATCTTCACTAAATTGTTAGTTTTAAAAACCTTCTTGAGCCCTTTACTCCTAAAATTCGACACCGACAAAACCTTCTCAACTTTGAACCCGACCTTGTCAAAAATCTCCTCAACATATTTCGGATGGTAATTATAAAAACCATTTTTTGCAATCTCTTTATAATTTGCCACTTTTTTATCAAATGGATTTACATTCGAACGCCTCGTCACAAACCTCGCAATCTTTGGCAGAGTTCTCTTGTTTGCGACTTCAATCACCGCCACCCCACCTGGCTTCAAAACACGATACAGCTCCGCAATCGCTGCATTCATATCCTTCAAATGATGCGTCACCCTCACCATCATTAGTCCGTCCAGTTCATCATCCTTAAATGGCAAGCTATAAATATCCCCTGCTTTCGTCTCAATCTTATCACCATATATTTCCTTAGCCTGCTTTAACTCTGTTTTAGAATAATCAAAAATATATACCTTGTGCGCACGTTTCAAATATTCATTAGCGAGCCTACCATACCCACCACCAATATCGGCAAATTTAGCCATTCGCTTTGGCAACAACTTCCGAATCGCCATCCTGTCTGCCTGATCTTCATATTCACGATCTGCATCTTCCCAGAAGATTTTCTTATAATCATATCCGTTATAGTCAGAAATAACTTTTTCACTCATGCTGCATATTATACCATATTTATTATATAACTCTCGATATTTCTTCTAACGTCGTCTCCCCTCGGAGCACCGCAAGCACCCCCTTCTGTTCCAATGTCAACATCCCATTCTTTTTTGACGTATCTTCAATGGCCTTAGTGTTCACATCGGCAATATCTCCACGAATAAACGCCTGGATATCTTCCGACACCACCAACTGCTCCATAATCAAAGTCCTGCCACTATATCCAAACGGATCGGAATCCGTCTTCACCGGGTCAAATAAAGTAATATTTCCAAGGTCCACCCCTGTCAGTTTTTCCCGTGAAACCCCTTCTAAGACTTCACGGATATAATTAGCTTCCGCTTCCGTCGCCGAACGCGCCTTTTTGGACTCAGACAATTTTCTCACCAACCGTTGTGCCACAATTAGCCTAATTGAACTTGCAAAAATCGGATTCACTCCAATTAAGTCAATCATCCTCGCAAAAGCCGCCGCTGTTGAATTTGCATGAAAAGACGATAACACCAAATGACCAGTAATCGAAGCCTGAATTGCCGTCTTAGCAGTATCTGCATCCCGAATCTCACCCACCATCACTACGTCTGGGTCCAACCGAAGCACCGAACGTAACCCCTCTGCAAACGACCCGCCCGCATTCGTATTTACCGGAATCTGCGATATGCCAGTTATTCCATATTCAATCGGATCCTCCAACGTAATTATCTTTCTATCCGTCGTATTAAGCGCATTTAACATTGAATAAAGCGTAGTGGATTTACCTGACCCTGTCGGACCCACAATCAACACCAGACCTCTCGGATGTGATACTATCTCATTTATTTCTGCACGTTCATCTTCCAACAAACCCAACAAATCCAAATTAAGCAAAGATTCATCAAAATTGAAGAGCCGGAGCACTGCATCCTGTCCATACATTGTCGGTATTGTTTCCACACGAATGTTCAATAGATGCGAAGTTCCATCTCGGAAAACTTCCTTCTGCATATGTCCCGACTGCGGATTATTCGATGCTGTCGACACATTTGCCCTCGACGACAGTTCTCCCATCAAAATCCTATACCGATCCTTATCAATTGTCGCCACCGGATGCAAAAGCCCATCCACCCTCATCCGTACCCTGATTTCATTTCGCATATTTTCAATGTGTATATCACTCGCTCCCAACTTATCCGCTTGATCAATCAAGAAATCAAACACCTTCTCCGTAGAAACCGTACCGAGCGTTCTGGATACCGATTCATACGTCTCGGAATCACCCTCACCAGCAATTTTAATATCATCATAGTGTACTTCTCTTGGTGGATCGTATCTCAGCATAAACACTTTGTATGCCGAATTTGATATCAAGAAAAAATCCACCCTCTCACCATCATCATTGTATTCCCGACGCATTCGATCAATCAATGATCTAGGCGTCTGGCTCGTTACCATAAACTGATAGTGTTCTTCACCACCACCTTTTTGTAATGGAATGATATAGTTTCGACGCATTTCAGTAGTATCAAGAAGGCCCGGTACTAATGGTATGTCATTCTCAAAATCCCTCGTATCAAGATAAGGCAACCCCAAAATTCTCGCCCTATCTAGCGTTGCATTTTCCTCATTATCTCTTCGCCTCAGCTGAAGCTCGTTTTCATCCATACCACAATTATACCATAAGTACTATCCATAAGCACAAGCCAATTCGCACCATCTACTTCAAACTCTTCATAAAATTCATAAACATAGGATGTACATTTAGTGGCCGAGATTTAAATTCCGGATGCGCCTGCGTAGCCATAAAAAACCTACAACCCGGCGCTTCAACAAATTCCACCAATTTCCCATCCGGCGAAGTTCCTGCCACTTCTACACCACCCTTCGATATCGCATCCAAGAAATCCTTATTTACCTCATAACGATGCCGATGCCTCTCAACAACTTTTATATCACCATTTTTTAATAATTCTATTCCATCAATATAATGCTTTTCTTGATATTCCTTTTTATAAACATCCGCTACCTTCGTCCCCTTTTTCAGAATCGCCGGATAATCTCCAAGCCGCATCGTTCCCCCCGTGGATTCTTTTCCTTTTTGTCCCTCCATAATATATATTACATTATTCCCTTTTTCCTCACTCGCACCAAATTCTTCTGAGTTAGCTTTTTTTATCCCCCCTTTTCTCGCCGCCGCAATACAAGCCACCTGCAACCCCAAGCATAATCCTAGATACGGGATATCATTTTCAAGCGCATAACCCGCCGCCAAAATCTTGCCCTCTACTCCTCTCTCACCAAACCCACCTGGCACCACAATCCCATCTATACTGGATAAATCTTTCTTGGTTACATTTTCCGCATTAATCCAACATATCTCTAGATTCACTCCCGCCCATGCCGCCGCCGCCTTCAAAGCCTCAGTTACACAAATATAAGTATCATCATTCCCTACATACTTTGCTACTAGACCTACTTTTATTGTCTTATTGTATTTTTTTGCTCGTTTCTTGGAAAATTCCTTCCATCTAGACATATCCGGCTCTTTATCGTCTCCTACAAAATCATTCAAAATCTCCAAGACTCCAGATTTTAGCACATTCAAAGGCACATCATAAACCGAATCTATATCTGGCAAATTCAGTACTGCCTCACCAGGAATCCCAGAAAACGCTGCAATTTTTTCACATATCGCTCTTGGTGCAGGTTTTTCTGTTCTCACACACACAATATCCGGAATTATTCCAAATCCTCTCAAATCCTTCAGCGCATTCTGTGCCGGTTTTGTTTTTAGCTCTTTAGAAGTATTAATAAACGGTACATACACCACCGACGTATATAAACAATTTCTCCGTCCCACTTTGTTCGCAAAAAGCCGAATCGCTTCAATAAACGGCAAGCCCTCGTAATCTCCCACTGTTCCACCAATTTCCACAATATGCACATCGCTATCAGCCGAAGCCTTCTCAATCTTTTCACACACCAAATTCGTGAAATGTGGCACTAGCTGCACGGTCTTTCCATGAAATCCCCCGGCTCGCTCTCGTTCGATTAATTCTTTATAAATTGACCCAGACAAAGTAATCGAATACTTAGAAGTTTCAAAATCCAAAAATCTTTCATAATGCCCCAAGTCCAAGTCCGTTTCCACTCCATCATGCGTCACAAAACATTCCCCATGCTCCACCGGATTCAAAAGCCCCGCATCAACATTCAAATACGGATCACATTTCTGCATTGTTACACGATATCCCTTAGCCTTTAGAATAGCCCCGATACTTGCAGCCGTAATCCCCTTCCCGACCCCAGACAACACCCCTCCGGTTACAAATATATACTTACATTTTTTATTTTTCATGCGGGTTTTACCTCCTCTACCCACCATTAAATTTGCATAACCTTTTTCATTTCTAATTCTAACACGAAAACCAAAAAACAACCAACAAAAAACTAGAGCAGGCTCTAGATTTTTATTTCTCTCAGAACACTAGAAAAGCTTCGCTTTTCTGTCACTTTCAGCTTGGCGGAAAGGACAGGATTCGATTGGAGCGTTAGCGACAACGAGTCCTGCTTTTTTAGACATCTCGCAAGAGATGTGGCGGAAAGGACAGGATTCGAACCTGCGGATGTTTCCATCTCTGGTTTTCAAGA
>CAYXTS010000039.1:0-5763 GCA_964468665.1 uncultured Candidatus Saccharibacteria bacterium | reverse complement strand
GTTCAGATCCCCCGTACCAGTGGGGAGATATAGACAGATAGCGGAACGGCGGTTCGAAGCTGACGGACAGAAGGAGACAAGATGGATAAACGACTTGAAGAATATGCAAGACTTGCTGTCAGAATGGGAGCCAACCTTCAGGAAGGCGATACCATGCTTCTTCGCGCACCGGTTGACTGTGCAGAGTTCGCACGGATGATCGTTAAGGAAGCTTATGATGCAGGCGCGAAAGAGGTCATCATGGGCTGGAGAGATGATACGATCAGCCGTCTGAATTATTTACATGCAGCTGACGAAGTGTTTGACAGTTTTCATGAATGGGAGAAAGTCCAGTACGATACATTGTCAAAGGGTAAATTCGTTCTCTTAACGTTCGATGCGGAAGACCCGGAGGCGCTGAAAGGTGTGGATCCGGAACGAATCAGACGTTCCGTGAAAGCACGCATGACAGCCCTGAAGGATTACAGTGATAAGCTGATGGCAAGCGAGTTTTCCTGGAGCATTGTTGCTGTTCCGATCCTTTCCTGGGCGAAAAAAATGTTCCCGGATCTTTCGGACGATGCAGCAATGGATGCGCTCTGGGAAGCGATCTATGAAACGATGCGCATCGACGGAAGCGGCGATGCTGTTGAAAAATGGAAACTGCATACGGCAAGGCTTCAGGAAAAATGCGATAAGCTGAACGCGTTGGATCTCAAGCAGCTCCATTATAAAACGGAACTCGGAACGGACTTCACCGTTGACCTTCCGGAAGGCGCGATCTGGTGCGGCGGTGCGGATAAGAATAAACAGGGAATTGACTTTATTGCGAACATGCCGACGGAAGAAGTGTTCACGGCTCCGCAGAGAGACAGCGGAAACGGCGTGATCGCGGCGTCCAAACCATTGTGTTTGAACGGAACTATGGTGGAAGGAATCCGCTTCACGGTTGAGAACGGAAAGATCGTGAAAGCAGAAGCGGACTGCGGACTTGAGGTCCTGGAAAAAACGCTGGAGGTCGATGAAGGCAGCCGCTACTTTGGTGAGCTGGCACTGGTGGATTATGATTCTCCGATCTCCAACCAGAACCTGCTTTATTACAATACGCTGTTTGATGAGAACGCTTCCTGCCATATTGCTTTCGGCGCGGCCTATCCGGACTGCGTGAAGGGAACGGAAGGAAAAAGCACGGAGGAACTCATGGAGATGGGATTAAACGATTCCCTGAACCATGTCGACTTCATGGTCGGAACAGAAAAGACCGAGATCACGGGAATCACCAAAGACGGTCAGACCGTCGTGATCATGAAAGACGGCAACTTTGCATTATAAAGAATTGGCAGTCAAGCCCATACGCGGCAATTAGGCTCCAATCTTTTCGCTCAGGTCTCAGATTCGAGAAGCTTAAAATGATTTTTCCGGAATTCGATCAGACCTTCGCGCTGCATGCGGCCAAGCTCCTTGGACATGTTGGTGCGTTCCAGATTTAGGTAGTCAGCAAGCTGCTGGCGGTTGAACGGAATATCAAACTCAGTGGAATCCATTTGAAGGGAGACGGAGTTTAAGTAAGAAAGAATACGTGCTCTGGCGCTTTTCGGCGAGGTGTGAAAGCTTCTGCCGGAGAGCGTCAGATTTTTTTGTGAAGAGATCATCAGAAGGTTCTTCAGCAGGGGTTTTGCAAATTCCCCACTGTTGGATTATATTGAAATTCAATGGGGTATTTGGAAGAGATGTTAATTCGAAACGGAGTTATTTATCATGCTCCGGATGGGTCGAGCTCGTATATTGAAGGGAGCTTGGTTTCGAACTCTTTGGTGGTGAGAAATTCTTCGGGTTGGGTAACGCATCGGATTGAACGAGCGTGCAATGGTGTGGACTTGGTTGTACGTAACTCTTCGACTGGCTGTGTGGAAATGCGGATTAGTGCATCATCGCTTTTTTAGTGATTTTGTGCTATAATGGATTGTGGAAATTTAAAATTTGATGTTATTTGTTAACCCGTTGATATAAGAAAAATATCGACAAAAACAATTAGAAAGGGAAAAATGGAAGTAGTGATCCCAATTATTGCCGCCATAGCTGGTTTGGTTGCTGGTGCGGGCGGGATTTTTGCTTATAACAAGCACAATGAAAATGGGGGAAGGGACAAGGCTGATGATTTAGTACGTAAAGCCAAGAGGGAAGCTTCGGATATTGTTTTAAGTGCTAAAAAAGAAGCAGCAGCGGTGACTGAAAAAAATCAGGCCGAGGAAAATGAGCGACGCAAAGAGTGGAAACGGACTGAGAATCGTTTGGCAGAGCGCGAAAATACTTTAGATTCAAAACTAGACCAACTAGAAAAGAAATCTGAGAAATTAACCCGCGAAGAAAAAGAAATCGAAGAATTGAAATCTGAGATTCGTGATATTCGTGAAAAGCAACATGAAAAGCTAGAGAAGATTGCTGGTTTGTCCAAGACAGAAGCACGCGAAAAATTAATGAAAATGACGGAAAACGACATCAAGCAAGATTTAGTAGGTTTGGTGGTAAAACAACAAAAAGAAATTAAGCATGATGTAGATGAGACGGCGCAAGCGATTTTGTTGACGGCAATGGAAAGAATGTCTTCCGAGGTGACGGCAGATCGTACCGTGACAGCTTTGAAGTTACCAGATGACGACATGAAGGGTCGCATTATCGGTAAGGAAGGTCGCAACATCCAGGCTTTGCAGCGCGCGACTGGTGTGGATATTATGGTGGATGATACTCCAGGCATGGTGGTGCTTTCTTCGTTTGACCCAATTCGCCGCCAAGTAGCAAGATATGCTTTGGAGCGTTTGATGAAGGATGGAAGAATTAACCCGGCTTCAATTGAAGAGGCTGTAGCAAAGGGCGAAAAGGAAATTGAAAAGGAAGTGATGCGTGCTGGTGAAGACGCAGTGCGTGAAGTTGGTTTGGCTGGTATACCAAGAGAGTTGGTACATTTGCTAGGTGAATTGAAATTTAGGACTTCTTATGGACAAAATGTTTTGCTACACTCAATCGAGATGGCGCATGTTGCCGGTATGATTGCGGAAGAGATTGGTGCAAACAAGAGAGTGGCCAAAACGGCAGCCTTGATGCACGATATTGGTAAGGCGGTAACGCATAAAATCGAAGGTAAGCATGCGGAGATTGGTGCAGAACTTGCTAAGAAATATGGCATGCCAGATGATGTAGTGCATGCAATTGCGGCGCATCATGATGATATTGAGCCAACCACACCGGAAGCAATTATTATTAAAATCGTGGATGCAATGAGTGCAGCTAGGCCAGGTGCGCGTAATATTTCAGCGGAGAACTTTGCGGAAAGAATGCGCGATCTTGAAAATATTGCAACTTCATTCCCGGGCATTGATAAGGCTTACGCGATTTCGGCAGGGCGTGAGATTCGTGTAATTGTGGAGCCAAAATCGATTGATGACCTTTCAGCTTTGAAATTGGCGCGCGATATTGCGAATAAGATTGAAGCGACAATGAGCTATCCGGGCGTAATTAAAGTAAATGTAATTAGGGAAACCCGAGCGGTAGAATACGCAAAATAATTTATAAAAAGGTGGTGGCATGGAAAAGAAAATTCGAGCTTACGAAAAATACATAGCGCGCGAAGCAGGGCGCGAAATGGATGACGCGACGCGAGAAAAATTAGCGAAGTATCATAGTGAGATGTTGAAGAATTTTCAAAATGAGAGATTGATACATTTAATAATAATGCTATTTTTCGTGGCATTTACGGCAGTGGTTTGTGTGGCGGCGGCGTGGGCTGTTTTGACGTATGGATTTGCACTAGAAATGACGCCATTATATATATTGACGATAATTTTAATAATTTTGACTGGCTGTTATGTTAAACATTATTATTTCCTCGAAAATCATATACAAGGTTTATATAAATATATAGAGAAACTAAAAGGTTTTTAAAATGGGGAAATAATCGGTGGGAAGAAAAAAGAAAACATTATTTCAAAAATATCTGGGTGGGGATTTAAAATTCAAGACTTATCAAAAAGTGGGAATTTTATTATTAATAATAGTGTTTTCTGGATTTTTGGGGTGGCTATGGGAATTTAGTTTGGCGGAAGTTGAGGGTGGCTTTAGACATATTTATATAAAAGGCGGAAACTTTTTGCCATGGCTAAATATTTATGCGTATGGGGCGGTAGTAACGGTACTAGTGACATACAAAATTCGTAAATATCCATGGGCGGTATTTGCGGTATCCGCTCTTTTGAATGGGACGATAGAATTAATTGGCGGCTGGCTGGTGTTTACTTTGTATCACGGAGCGAGGTATTGGAATTATAGCCATGTTTGGTGGGGAATGGGGAATATTGATGGATTTGTGTGTCCGCTAAGCGCAATAGTTTTTGGTTTGGGTGGATTATTTACAATTTATGTTTTGTTGCCATTTTGTGTGCATTTGGCAGTTTGCATGTCTAAGCGAGCTTTCTTGACGCTGGCGATTACTTTGTTTGTGCTAGTGATAGCGGACGACATAACGAATTTGACTCTAAAAAATCTTGGCCTGCCAACGGCAATGAATTTTTATGAATGGCTAGGATTTAAATATAGATAAGTGATATTATAGAAATATGAATAAGTTAAAAATTCACGGCGTGTATCAGCATTTTAAGGGTGATTTGTATATTGTGGAGGACACAGCGAGACATTCGGAAACGGATGAGGAACTGGTGATTTATCGGGCATTGTATGGTGATGGGAAATTATATGCGCGGCCTTTGGAAATGTTTTTGGGGGAAGTGGACCACGAAAAATATCCAGAAACAAAACAGAAATATAGATTTGAATTAAAAGAAATTGAAAGTAGAAGATGAAAAAGTTTCGTGAGATTTTTAAAAAATATATGGCTGGGAAAGTTAAGCTTTTGCCATACCAGCAAATAGGGGTTTTATTTTTGGTGGTGGTGTTTGCGGGATTTTTTGGCTGGGTGTATGAGTTTATCTTTTATTTTTTTGATGGTGGCACAGGCAAGTTTTATATGCAGGGCGGGAATTTTTTGCCGTGGATAAATATTTATGCGATTGGTGCGATTTTAGTTTTATTTTTGGTGCGGATATTAAAGATTCGTAAATACCCGTGGGTAGTGTTTTTGGTAGCGATGATTGCAACTGGCGTGTTGGAATTTGTAGCCGGGTGGTTGGTTTATGCCGTGGGAGGCGGCACGAGGTATTGGGACTATAATGTGGAGCTTTGGAATTTTGGAAATATTGGCGGATTTGTGTGTCTTAGGAGTGTGTTGGTCTTTGGAATATCCGCGTTGATGTTGGTGTATTTAGTGGCGCCATTTTTTGTGATGCTGGCAAAAAGAATGTCTAGGCGGGCGTTTTTAATTTTGGCGGTGTCGCTGTTTACGCTAGTGATGGTGGATGAGATTTATAATTTGTTGGCGTCTAAATTCTTTGGCTGGCCGGATGCGGTGGAGTTTTATAAATCGCTGGGTTGGGAATATTTGGAGTAATTTGAAATGAAAAATGCAAGAATTTTGAAGAACGCGAGATTTTATGAGCCGAAAAAATGTTGGGTAGGGGAAGGACAGAAGATTTGCTACGCTTCGCGTGAAGAGGCGGAGGTGGCGGCCAAGGTGGCAGAATACGATCACGGTGCGCCGCATTTATCTGTGTATAAATGCGAGTATGGCGATCATTGGCATTTGTCGTCTGGGAGGTAGAGTAGCTCTGTAAAGATACTACCCGGTGCTGATGCCCTGCGAGTTCTGAGGTATACATATACAGGCAAAGAGATTCG
>CAYXTS010000038.1:0-5849 GCA_964468665.1 uncultured Candidatus Saccharibacteria bacterium | reverse complement strand
TATAATTATAACATGAATATTTATATATCAGGGATATCAGGGACTGGTATGGGGCCTTTGGCGTTGATGGCGAAGGCGGCGGGGTACAATGTGTCAGGCTCTGATCTTAGCAAGGGGGCAATATATGATGAGTTGGTTAAAGCAGGGATTGACGTTAAGATTGGTGAGCAGGACGGGGAGTTTTTAAGAGAGAAACTGGAGGAAGGGGTGGATTGGTTTTGCTATACTTCGGCTTTGCCGAGTGAACATCCTGAGTTGGTGATGGTTCAAGAAAAGGGCATAAAATGCACTAAACGAGATGATTTGACAGCTTTTTTGGTGGAGAAACTTGGGTTGAAAATGGTAGCGGTGGCGGGTACGCATGGTAAGACTACTACTACATCTATGATTATCTGGGCAGCTCTCAAGATGAAGTTGCCAGTATCTTATATTGTAGGAACGACACTTGGATTTGCTCCGAGTGGGGCGTATCATGAGGGTGACAAATACTTTATTTATGAGGCAGATGAATATGATAGAAATTTTTTGAAATATCATCCGTGGATAGCAGTGGTGCCTGCGGTGAGCTATGATCATCCTGATATTTATCCTACGAGAAAAGATTACGAGGAGGCGTTTGGGCAGTTTTATCGGCAGAGTGGATATGTGATTGAATGTAAGGAAGGGAAAATTGTGGAGAAGGCAATAAATAGTGAAGATGGTTTTGAACATGATGGGTTATATAAGGCACATGATTTTAAGCTGGCTGGGGAAGCGAGGCGAATAGATGCGGCGTTAGCGGCCAATGCAGTGTTTCAGATACAGCAAGAGGAATATCATGATGCTGGGATGATAGTGGATTATTATACTGGGGCTTTGATAGAAATTATGAATGAGTTTCCTGGAGTGGGGCGGAGGTTCGAGAGAATTGCAGATGGGGTATATACGGACTATGCACATCATCCAGAGGAAATTGCGGCGACGATGGATGTCGTGAAGAATGAAAAGCAACTTCACGATAAAAAGGGTATTGTGGTAGTATATCAGCCGCATCAGAATACGAGGCAGCACGAGGTGAGAGATGGATATGTGCGGGCTTTTGTGGGGGCGGATAAGATTTTTTGGCTGCCGACGTATTTGACGAGAGAGAATCCAGAACTTGCGGTTTTGACGCCGGAGGAATTGATTGGTGGGCTAGAGAATAAGGATGTAGCAGAAGCGGTGGAGCTCAATGATGAGTTGAGGGATAAGCTAAAAGGGTATGTTAATGATGGATATTTGGTGATTTTGATGACGGCGGGGCCAGCGGATGGATGGTTTAGGCAGGAATTTGGTGAGTGACTGGGGGCTTAGTGATGTCGGATTATAATTTGTTGTAGACTTTACGGCCGATTCCGGTTGTGGTAAACTTGAGATATGAGGAAGATTGGCTTGGTTTTGGTGATGTTTTTATGCTTGGGGGTGGGGTCTTTGTGTTGTTTTGATGATACTTGGGCGACGTTTTATTCGGATTCGAATGTGTCGAACCGGTCTAGCTCTACTGCGGATTCATCTCCGGGTTATGAACATACGAATGTTACTATAAATGAATATGTTGAAACTACTAAGACGGTATATGTTGGTGATACGGTTTCTATTACTTTTTCCAATAATATCTATAGCGATGAACCATATGGAGATTTGGGCGGTAGGTCGGTAGAATGGAAAGTGTATCGTAGGGTTTTTGTTAATGGTGGTGGAGAACAAGAATATGACACAGGTGGAAATAGTGGTCAGAATTATGTTTTAGTTATGGATAGTGATGAGTATGGAAATACAGTTAGATGGTGGAACTCTTCGATGTCTTATAGCCCGCTTGTTGAAGGTAATGTAGATAGATGGGAATCAAACAGCTACAGAAATCCAGAAAGGGTACAGTCTATTGCTTCAAAGAGCGGAAATAATACCATTCCATGTATAGGTAGCAGTAGGCCATATTTAGATAGTAATGAGGCTAATTGTTTTGTACATAGGGATTATTACAAGGTTACTTTTAATAAAATTGGAACTTATAAGTTTTGCGAGGAGATGAATCTTTCTGATGGTGGTAAAGGATCTAAGGCCTGTTCTGTGATTATTGTTAAAGAGAGGCCGGAAGAGAATATTTGTAGTAGATGGACAAATGCATATAATTCGTTATTGAATTCTAATAAGAATTCCGGAATAACATCTGTTGTTTCTAGAGTAATGAATGTTTCAATAGGTAGTGATTACGAAACAGAAGTTTACGCGAAACCTAGTGACGCTGTAAAATGGATACATTGCTATTACCCTGGAGTGCAGCTTGTGGCAGATTCTAAAGCGGCAGTATCACATGCTGCAGAGGGGGACAACGTTTGTTCTAGTATGCATGACTATGTTGCGATGAAGGAAAAATTTGGTTATTGGGGCAATTCTTTTGAAGTTGCATCTACGAACTTGAGAGAGCCAGGTAAAGAAAGCAGAGGTAATTATCGTGAAGGAACGGATGCTTTGGATAAATATAATGGCGGCAAATATGCAGTTGGAGATGGTTTTTTTAAAAAGGATGGCAATACTATACTAAAAGAAAGCGGAATTAGGTTTTTAATTGATGATAGTTATTATGTTGAACATGGTTCTGAAAAAAACAAAGCAGGAAATACGTTGAGTGAAAAAGTTACGTCCAGTATGCCAAAAGAGGCTAGCGTAACTGATGATGGAACTCATTCTTGGAAGTGTAATCCTCATCAATGTTGTGACGATAATGGGGAAAATTGCAAAACTTGCTATGATGAAGGCGAACATACAAATGCTTATCTTAAAGGTGCTGCAACTAAGGAATCTGCAAAGGACCAAGCAGATGTCAAAGTGCCATATAATTTTATAAATACAATTGATACACTTGAACTTAGCAGTGGGACTGTTTATGCTGGGGAGACGGTAACAATAAAAAAAGCGGAGGTTAATATTAGAACAAAAGACAATAACGTGACGCAAGGTACTTATGCCACGCAAGTGGATGATGCCAAATTAGAATTTATCGCTTTTGTTAGTTCGTGGGATAGATCAGAAGACAAGATTGCTAGAGAGGTGGGTTCTGGAAAGGAATATAATCTTTGTAATGATATCACTGATAAGGAAATATGTAATACGATAGGTGTTTCAGATGATGAAACTCTGAACGAAGATGGGGTGCTTGGTATTCGATCAACAGAAAGAACTATCGTGAGTACTGATTCTCTAATGGATAAGGGTTTGAATGGGGAATATAATGTACATGATGTTTCTGCTGGAAAATATTATTGTATAGTTGCTGCGGTATACCCAGCGAATAGTGGTGGCGATACGAATCTTAAATCATCTGGTAGCAATAGCTGGTTTATATCAAATCCAAAATGTGCTGTAGTGGCGAAGAGGCCTAGCTTGCAGGTGTGGGGTGGGAGTTTGTATACTGCGGGGAAGGTAGTGACCAAGGCGGCGAAAAAGAGGGTAGTGAGCGGAAAATATTCCATTCAGGATTTTAGCGGTAAAGATGGTGATGGGGCTGCGAATTCGACTGATAATACAACGGTATTTGGTTCATGGGTAGAGCAAAGTATTATTGCGAACGGTACGGTTACTGGGCTAGCAAGCGGGGCTGCTACTGGGTATAATAATTTAGAGCATAACGAAAGCATAAGGCCACTTGGTGGTGATTTGGTTGGTGGACATATGTCGTTATGTGAGTATGGCGTTGCGTTGACAATTCCAAATTCTATTATTAATGACATGTCGGGTGGCTTTCCGGGAATAAAAAGGTGTAGTAGTGATTCGGTGGGTAATACTACTAGCAATAAGATAAATGAGCCTACTGATAAATCTGCTTTGATTCAGAATTTTATGGGTGAGAGTAGTAATTATGAATATCTTACTAAGTATATTAGGCTAAGAGCTTTTATCAATGATTATAATGGGAAGGGGCTAGTGATGGAGAATAGTGCTGCCGTAATTACTATGGGAAATAGACATACTTATGTTTTGCATGCGAAGGAGGGGGATTCTACTGTGGATTTTACTATTGATCAAGATATAAAATATGAGAATGGTAAATATGAAGATTTGTTTGATATTCCAAAACTAATTATTTATGCAAAAAATATAAATATAGAATGTGATGTAAAGAGAATTGATGCGGTATTGATTGCTGATAATGCGGTGAATACTTGTAGTAATGCTAATAAAGGTGATGTAAACAGCCCAGAACGCTCAAACCAATTAAAAATAAATGGGACAGTGATTGCTGATAGGATGATAACTCCTAGAACTTATGGTGCGGGGACGGGTGCGGCGTCTGTGGTGTCGGCAGAGATTGTTGATTATGATACTTCGTTATATCTATGGGGGTCACAGAAGGCAGCCGCGAGTAATTCGGGTAGGCTTGGTACGGCGTATCAGACAGAATTGCCACCAAGATATTAGCGTGTGGTAAAATGTTGATATGAAGAGTAAAAGTCAGTTTGTCTGTCAGCAGTGTGGAGCAGTGTATGCGAAATGGATTGGACAATGTACAAATTGTCAATCTTGGAATTCGTTGGTAGAGCAAGTAATGGAAAATGGTACTGAGAAGAAAACTACTTTGGAAAAGGGTAGATTGTCTGGTAAGAAACTAGATTTTGTAAAAATATCTACAATTGTACCATCGGATGCGAAGGCAAGATTATTGACCGAGTTCGGAGATTTAAACACAGTACTGGGTGGTGGAATATTAATGGGAAGTGTATCGCTTCTGGCTGGGCAGCCTGGGATTGGCAAATCTACGTTACTCATGCAAATCTGTGCGGGAGTTGCAAAAAAACATGATGTATTATATGTATCTGGGGAGGAGTCGGCGGGTCAGGTGAAGCTAAGGGCGGTGAGACTGGGCGCAGAAAGTGATAGATTGAGTTTTGCGGCGTCAACATCGGCTAATGATATTGCCAAAACTATTGAAACTGGGGAGTTCGATCTTGTGATTGTGGATTCTATCCAGACTTTGGCGATGGATGAAATATCTTCGGCGCCAGGGACGGTGTCACAGGTGACAAATTGTGGAAATTTGATTATACGGGCAGCAAAACAGACTGATACGGCGGTGATAATTGTAGGGCACGTAACAAAAGATGGTACATTGGCTGGCCCGAAGGTACTGGAACACTTGGTGGATGTGGTACTAAATTTTGAAGGTGATAGATATGGTGGGTTCAAAACGGTACGGGCTGTAAAAAACCGTTTTGGCTCTACAAACGAAGTAGCGATTTTTGAAATGTTAAATTCTGGACTGTCCGAAGTGCAGAATCCGTCTGCGGCTTTACTTGCGGAGAGGACGAATACGGATGGCTCTGTAATATTGGCGACTCTTGAGGGGAATCGCCCGATATTAGTAGAGATTCAGGCACTTGCCACGAAATCTAATTTTGGCTATCCTAAAAGAACGGCTTCGGGATTTGATTTAAATAGGCTGAACTTGTTGATTGCAGTATTGGAGCGAAGGACAAAGTTGAAATTATCTGACCAGGATATTTTCATTAATGTAGTTGGGGGAATGAAATTGAATGATTCGGCGGCAGACCTTGCGGTTTGTATGGCGATTGCCTCGGCGGTGGCGGGTAGAAAACTAGATGAAAAATATGTGGTATTTGGCGAAGTGGGACTAGGGGGAGAGATTAGGTCGGCATTTCGGGCGGATCAGAGGATAGCTGAGGCGAAAAAACTAGGATTTTTGCATGCGATTGGACCAGCGACGATTCGTGATAAATTTGTGATTCCAGTTAAGGATTTAAGGGAAACATTGATAAGGTATATTAAATGAAAATACTAGGAATTGATCCGGGGATTGGAATTTGTGGATTTGG
>CAYXTS010000037.1:0-6147 GCA_964468665.1 uncultured Candidatus Saccharibacteria bacterium | reverse complement strand
ATATTGAGCGTTCTGCCAATCTTACCACCATCACGATTTTGACTGCTAAGGCAGGTGCGGTGATTGGTAAGCAGGGTGCAGGCATCAATGAATTAAAGAAGAGCCTAGAAAGAATTGTAGAAGGTCCAATCAGGATTAATGTAGAAGAAGTCAAAAAACCAGAGCTTAATGCTAAACTCGTAGCGGAGAACATTGGTTTTCAGCTTGGCAAACGGATGAACTTCCGTAGAGCCGTAAAGATGGCGCTTTCTTCCACTATGAACGCTGGTGCTAAGGGTGTTCGTATCGAGGTAGCTGGCCGTCTAAACGGTGCTGAAATGAGCCGTAGAGAGAAATTTATCGAAGGTTCGGTGCCTCTACACACATTACGCGCAGATATTGACTTTTATTGTCATCATGCACCGACGATTGCGGGGATTGTGGGCGTAAAGGTCTGGATTTATAAGG
This sequence comes from uncultured Candidatus Saccharibacteria bacterium, assembly GCA_964468665.1. Taxonomy (GTDB): domain Bacteria; phylum Patescibacteriota; class Saccharimonadia; order Saccharimonadales; family Saccharimonadaceae; genus Nanosyncoccus. The sequence continues at coordinate 5,700 of CAYXTS010000037.1, read as the reverse complement.
GGGAGAAATAATTATGGCTATTTTACTTCCAAAGAAAACCGCACATCGTAAGGTTAGAAAAGGCAAAAACGAAGGTATTGCCACTAGATGCAATACGGTAGCTTTTGGTGATTTTGGTCTGATGTCACTTGACAACGAGCGGGTTACTTCTCGTCAGATTGAGGCAGCACGTCAGGCAATTACTCGTTACATTAAACGTGGTGGTAAGATCTGGATTCGGATTTTCCCACATACACCGGTAACTAAGAAACCTCTTGATGTAAAAATGGGTTCCGGTAAAGGTGAGCCACAGTTCTTTGTAGCAAAAGTAAAAGCTGGAACCGTGATGTTTGAAATCGCTGATGTGACTGAAGAGCAGGCGCGTGAAGCTTTGAGACTCGCTTCACACAAATTGCCGGTGAAATGTAAAATAATTAAGAAAGAGGAGTTTTAAGATGGCACATACACTAGTTGGAACTGTCACCTCTGACAAGCGCGATAAGACTATTACCGTGTCGATTGTCAGCAGAGAAACTCATCCTCTTTATCGCAAGCAGTATACGAAGACTCGTAAATACACTGCGCACGATGAGAAAAACGAAGCTCATAAGGGCGACAGAGTAGAAATTGCTTCCTGCCGGCCTATTTCTGCTACCAAGGCTTATACTTTGGTAAAGGTAATTGAGAAGGCTCGTGGCACCGTAGAACTTAAAGAGGATGTAAACACCGTAGTGGAGGAAAAGAAGATAGGTGCGGACGAGATCGCAAGAGCAAAGGCTGCGGAAGCTGCTGAAGCAGAATCTAAGGCTGAGGCCAAGAAAGGGGAGGACAAGTAATGATTCAGCAAGAAACTAGACTAAAGGTAGCCGACAACAGTGGCGCAAAGGAACTTGGAGTAATTCGGGTGCTTGGCGGTACTCGTGCTCGCTATGCCCATGTAGGCGATATTGTAACTTGCTCAGTCAAGGAAGCTTCTCCTACTGGTGGCGTAAAGAAAAAAGCTGTAGTAAAAGCAGTGATCGTTCGGACTGTAGCGCCGATTCGTCGTCCAGATGGTTCGACCATTCGCTTTGATGAAAACGCAGCAGTTCTAGTCAATGAAGACAAAACTCCTAAGGGTACACGTGTGTTTGGCCCAATTCCTAGGGAGCTTCGTGATCTTGGATTTAATAAAATTATTAGCCTTGCGCCGGAGGTACTATAATGGGTAAGAGTTTGAAAATCGGAGATGAGGTTTTAGTAATTTCTGGTGCTCTTAAGGGTACGAAGGCTAAAATCGTAAAAGTAAATCGTGATGCTCACGAAGCAATGCTCGAAGGTGTAAAAACTGTAGAGAGGCACATGAAGCGCACTCAATACAATCCAAAGGGTGGTAAGAAAACTATTCATCTGGGTATTGATTTTTCTAATTTGAAGCTAGTTAAAGCGGCAGATTATGTGAAGCCGGCTGTGAAAAAAGTTGACAAATCTAGGAGCCGAGCTGGAAAGAAAACTGGTTTTCTTTCCCGAGGCGACGACGATTTGTCTGAGCGAAGCTCAGACAAGAAAGCTGATAAAGCAGAGAAGAAGGCCGAGAAAAAGGCTGAAAAAGAAGCTAAGAAAGCAAAGAAAGGAGCTAAGTAATGGCGGAAAAGAAAACGGCTGCTACTACTAACAAGTCTGTAGCACAACCACGCCTCAAAGCTCTCTATAATTCAGAGCTGAAGGCGAAACTACAAAAGGAGCTCTCGCTTGATAATGTCAATCAGGTGCCAGAACTCGTAAAGGTAGTGGTGTCCTCTGGTGTAGGTAAAAAGCGTGAAGATAAGAAGTTCACCGAGACGGTAGCTCTTACCATTGCTAAGATTACTGGTCAGGCTGCGACATCGAGACTAGCGAAGAAGTCTATCGCTACCTTCAAAATTCGTAAGGGAATGGGTGCGCCAGTTGGTTATCTCACCACTCTTAGAAATGACAAGATGTATGAATTTGTGGATCGCTTGATTAATGTCGCTTTGCCACACGTACGTGATTTTCATGGTGTGTCTAGGACAGCTTTTGATAAGCAAGGTAACTACAACCTTGGCCTCAAAGAGCAAACTGTGTTTCCAGAAATCACTTTTGAAGATGCGGCAGTTCTGCATGGTCTTGAGATTACGTTTATTATTAAAAATGGTAGTAAGGAAGGAAGCTATAAATTGCTAGAATCTTTCGGAATGCCGTTTGAAAAGGAGGCGAAGTAATATGGCTAAGAAATCAGCAGTGCTTCGTGATGAAAAACGGCGCAAAATGTATGAAAAATATAAAGCTAAACGCGCAGAGCTAAAGGCAGCCGGCGACCTTGAGGGTTTGCAGAAGCTTCCTCGTAACGCTTCGCCAACTAGGCTTAAAAACCGCGATATGCTCGATGGGCGTCCACGTGGTTATATGCGTCGGTTTGGCTTATCAAGAATTAACTTCCGGGAAAAAGCATCGAAAGGCGAAATTCCTGGTGTAACAAAGAGTAGTTGGTAGGAGAAAGGAGAAAATATGTCGTTACAATCAACAGATCAAATTGCAGACCTGATTACCCGTATTCGTAATGCGGTACAGGTGAATAAGACTGAAGTTCTCGTTCCTACTTCCAAGCTAAAGCAGGCTGTAGTAGAGCTTTTGGTCAAAAATGGTTATCTAGCTTCTTTTGATATCATTGAAGGTACTCCTCGTGGAATGCTTCATATTATCATCAATGAGCCAGGTACTGTAGCTAAAATTAGCGAGATTACCAAGATTTCTAAGCCAGGACGTCGAGTATACTCGGCTTCCGTGGATCTTCCAACTGTGAAGTCTGGTCGTGGAATCATCATTGTTTCTACCTCTAAAGGACTTATGACTGGTAAGGATGCTAAGAAAAACCATCTTGGTGGTGAAATTCTAGTGAAAGTCTGGTAAAAAGTTTAGCAAAAGAAACCAGTATGAAAAAGAAATCAGGCGCGTGTCCTGATTTCTTTTTTGCTTTTTGATTTTTGTTTTTGTGTTGATTTATGAAACATGAGCATTTATAATTGCAAGTATGAGTGGTCATGTAAATAAAAATAAAATTTTCTGCGTGGCAGCAGCGCTCGCTTTTATGTGTGGGCTGGTTTCGCAGGCTACAATATTAACTAATAATGCGATGGCGGAGGGGCCGGTTTTGGCTGCGACGACTGACGTGCAAGTTTCTACATTTGAGGAGCTTTTGGCTGCTTTTGATAGCACTTGGGAGGGGGAGTCTGGGAGTATTAATATAACTTTGGCAGGAGATATTGAGCAGACTTATGGCGGTGATGACTATATGGGGGTGAATGCTGGCTGGACAGTGAATTTGGATTTGGCTGGGCATACTTTGGTGCTTCGAAACGACGGCCCGAGAGGATTAAAAAATAATGGGACTTTGATTGTTTCTGGTAATGGTGTAATAACTGATGCTACTACTGAGGAGATGAACGAAGCTTGGGGTCTAATTGATAACTATGGCACTATGACTGTCAAAAGCGGTACGTTTATAGACCGTGGTCAGGGTGGTGGCTCGACCATCAAGAACCGTCCGGGTGGTACACTGACGATTGAATCGGCTGATATGTATATGTATGCTACGGCTGGTGGGAATGCCTGTGTTTATAGTGATGGGGTTTTGACTATTTATGATGGCGTGACGATGGAAAATTACTCGACCGATGAAACACATAGTGATAGTACTGGAAGTTGGTACGGTACTTATGCCCTCATTATTGGTGGCGGCACGGCGACGATTGGTACGACAGCAGGAAATATTGTAAACCCAGTAACTATATACGGTAATCGTGGTGCTTTGTCGATAAATAGCGGTACGGTGCTGATAAATAACGGTGTTTATACTGCTAGTTTGTATTATGGTGCTTGGATTACCAATAATGGTGATGTTTCGGATGTGACAATTAAGTACGCCGAAATGACGGGTAACCGTTATGGGGTTTATTCATCTGTAGATGATGGAAAACAAGATCTTAGCGATGTAAGTATTAGGATAGAAGATGGTAAATATGTTGGTAGTACTAAGGCGGCGGTAGCGGTAAATCAGAGCCACTCAGAAAATAGCTTTGGGATGTCGATTAGTGGTGGGAAATTCTCGAGTTCTCCAAACGAAACTTACATAGCAGAAAGCCATGAGGTGTTTGAGATAGATGAGGAGAATTATCATTATATGGTAGATGTGCCTGAAGTGATAAATTTGCCAGAGAGTGTCTATCTAGCGGTTGGTGAAACCTATGATTTTAGTAGTTTGATTAATGATTCTGCGAAGCGTCATACGACGTTTACGACATCTGGTAGTGTGACGCTAGAAGATTTTGTCGTTACTGCTACCGCGGCTGGAAATGGTACGCTGACGTTTGTGGCGTCTAATTTTGGCGGTGAAATGCCAATAATAGTGTACAATGCGGAGGCGGCGGATGATGATGAATCGCAGAGCGAAACGGAAGCAGAGGCGATCGCGGAATATGCGACTCAAAAGATTGCCGAATTGATCGAAAGTGGTGAAGATGCTAACGAGGCTTTGGTGCTTGGTACGGCGGAAATTGACGGTGTAGAGTATACTGGGGTGGATTTGGTCAAAAAGGTGCTTTCTGATGGATATAAACTTGAAACTAAGATGACGACAGCTACGCTGGATAGTGAAGATTGGGAGCAGGCAGAGGCTTATGAGGAAATACTTTCGGAGCTAGGTGATGAAGAAGCGGTGGCGGCGGTTTACGATGGGGTGGTTGCAGTAGTTGCTGCTAAGGATGGTGAGCAAATTCCGGTAGGTATGCTCTTAGAGCTTGGTGATTCTACTTCTATGGTGTTAGAGATTCCGGAAGAGTATCTTCAGGTGCCGGATGGAGTCAAACGGATATTTTATGTGGTGCGGGGGCACAAAGCAGTAGATGGTACTAAGAATGCAGAACACCTTGATGCAACACAGATTGGGAAGTATTTGTATACTGAAACAGATAAATTTTCGACGTTTGCGATTACTTATGTGGATACCGATGAGGAAACCGGTATTATAATACCAAATACTGGTATCTTTACTCGTGACGCTGGCTTTAATGCTACCATAGCAATGGAGGAGAATTATCTTGGCGTAATTTGTGCGGTTGTAGTAACTATACTAATTGGCCTGATTGGTGCGGTTAAGATTACGAGAAATAGAAGATAGTCTTTAAGAAAGATAGCGAAAAGATGGCGGTTAAAACGCCATCTTTTTTACGGAAATGTGATATAATGAGGGCAGTATAGAGTGTGTTTGTGGGTAATATGCGATATATATTGTTCATTTTTTATTAATCTAAAGAGGAGGATTAAATGAAAAAACAACACTTAAAACAGCTTACCTACGGGTTTTCGGCGCTGATATTGGGGCTATCGGCAGTTGCAATTTTCCCAGCAGGTGTATATGCGGAGCCGGTAGATGATTCGACGCTGGTAGGAGATTCGACGGATATTAACGGTGATGGTGACTCTATCGACAATAATTCTACTAATGGTAATATGCTACTAGGCACGGCCGCTTCGGTCGATGGGGATGGTGATGAAGGCGGCGACGATGGTAATGTTAGTCGGGTAGAGGATAATTACGAGAGAATTCAGAAGGTAGTAAACAAAGGAGAACCGTTTACCGTTCAGGCGGCGGAAAGAGCTAGTATTACAGTAGTTGATATGTCTGGTGGTTATTGGTTGGCTGATGCGGGGGATGGTGAGATG
>CAYXTS010000036.1:0-6376 GCA_964468665.1 uncultured Candidatus Saccharibacteria bacterium | reverse complement strand
TATAAGGATAACACAATGCGTATTTTTTATCTGTTGTTGATTTAGGGATTCAAGTCTAAATATCCTTAGCAAGTCGGTCCACCGAACGCCGGCTCGTATTCGCACGTCACAGGGTCATTTTTATCGAAGTCCTTTGACATACCGGGATTCGTCGCACTGTTGCCAATCAATTCCAACGGACCAATCACCGAAAACGAATCATTTTGATTCTTCAACCTCACGTCGACCCGTCGATACAAATCGTTCGCTCTACCAGTCGAATCCACATCTAGCTGCACACCTTTCAAATTCGCAGGCAAAGATTCAGTCTCCGTGTTACCGCTCAAATCTTGATTTACCACAGTATCACCACAAACCTGGTTATCACAATAAAACTCTAGCGAAAAATCTGTCGTAGGTTGACCATAAGGCAAGGATATCACGAATCTAAATGTATCTTTATTTCGTGCACCCCCAACTGGATTCGGCAATTTAATATTGACCGAACAAGCATATCCCTCCACCTGTTCCACCGAATCCGCACAATCTACCACATATGGCAAATTTTCCACCGTTTTATCATTTGATTTCACTAGTGCTGCACTTTCAATCGTATTATTGTTTGCACTAATATATCCACTATTCGCGCCACTTCCACCATTCTGCGAGGGCACCAAATACAACATCCCTCGATTCGTCTCATTATTGCCCACCTTACTAAAAGAAGCTAAATCAAACGTTGGGCCAGTTTGCAGCATCGTAAAAGAAATCGTCGGAGGGGCCGATACTTTTGCCGAGAACGAAGGGAACACAACCTTATTATTCACATAGTTTCCATAACTAACACCATCTCTCGAAGCATCATCCGCAGAATACCAACTTATCTTTACCCGATCAATCTTACCGACTGCATCTTCTTGCTCAAATTTTGCTTTTACCACATCCACCGGACTCGAAACAGACAAAGAACCTCGATAATCCGGCAACACGTCCGTCATAGTCACGCAAGTCGCATATTGTTGCATATTGTTACCGACATTCGATTCCACCACCGCATCAGCAATCGTATTAGCATCTCTACCTAATATATTCCACACCATATTACACTCTTCCTCAATCTCCGTATCCTTCCATTCTTTTTCCATCAACCCAATAATATTCGCACAATCCCCGCTCGAACCTTCATTCAGTTTACAATTTTGATAATTATAATACGCCAATTTTGCATCCTCCACGCCAGCCAAAGCGGAATCATATGCCGATTGCGATAAATCATCATTTGACGTCCGTTCAACCTCAGAAATAATTACCGCAGCAAAACTAATCGCCACAATCATCAATATTAAAGTCGAAAACGCCACAATGTAAAACGACGCCGCTCCTTTTCGGTATCTCATTCTTCTATTCATTATTTTCCTCCTCCTGATGCCTGAGCGGCAAAATTAAATTTATTTATTGCACAATAATCAAAGTTTTCGATCTCAGCATTATCTACCCCTTCCGGCGTGGCACAATAATTTCCCGCTCGAGTTACATTCGCCCCGCCCAGTATAGTACCCAGCACGAATGACACAGAATAAAACATATTATTCCTCGAAGCATTAATTGCTGGCGTCGGCGCGTATAAATCATATAAGGCTAGCCCGCCAGACTGCTCCCCATTTTCGAGTAAATCAATCGGAGCCTCAGAAATTATACCATAATTACTCCCCGATACATCAACCACATTACTATTTTCCTCTTTCTTGTCATAAGCCACACATACCATTCTCTCGTCATCCTTTATTTTTAACAACCTAAAGTTCTCTCTCGTTGCTACATTAAACCCGTCTTCCGCATCTCTGAACTTAAATTGTAATTTATTGGGCCGATCACTTACATCGTCATTAAATAAATAGCCCGAATTCCACAAATAAGAATAATTACCGGTGCACAAAACACCGTACACTGGCACCGACCCCATAGTTTCACTTCCTAATCGCATGTTCGAAACCTCTTTCCGCATCGCAACAAGATTCTGCCCATTATTCTTCGTGCAATTCTCAGCTAATTTCTGCGTCTGACTATCCGACTCATTATCATATTTATAAACAGTTTCGCACATGTTCACCACAGAAATCACCGTGCCATTCTGAATTGTCGCTCTCATATCATCGACTAATTCCATCCCCACAGTATTCAATTGATTTAACACAATTCCTCGATGATACGCAGAAATCGCGTTCGTAATAATTAGCACCACCGCTAGCGACAATACCGCTATAAAAGCAATTGAAAGTGATAATTCTACTAAAGTAAACCCTTTCTTCATTTTATTTCGCCTCCAAACACCAATTATCATCGTCTGGCATCACCTCTACGCCAGAAGCATTCCTGGCTCCACTTTTTAATCGAACATCAGCCCTAATACTACTCTCTTGATTACCGTTTGGGTTAATACAATAGTCCGCCTGCTCAATCTTAAATTCATTTCCACTTAAATAATCGCGCAGTATTTTCTTTCTGTTTTCACTCCGTGCCTTATTCACCTCAATCGTTTTACCATTCATCACATATGTATACACTGTCCCAGATTGTGGATGCCTCGTAATTAGTACCGCGCCCTTATAAAGCTCGTTATACACTCTTACACCCTGTATTACCGCCGACCAGTTTGGTCTGAAGCTTTCCGCCATACCAGCTAAATCACCATCTTCATTAAGTACGTCAGCACCGTAATTCGCCAAAGCAGATAAAGGCTTGCTAAATGCGCTCTTATTACTCGCTTTCCCGATTACATCATAAATAAATACCTCGTCACTATCATTAGCCACGCAATTACCACTCCTACTGGATAAATTACATTCTTCACCAAAAGTAATCAATTTGCCGTAGAGCGCCATCGTAGATTTACCGCCAGTTCCATCGCCAAGCCCTTGCACGTTCTCAGTTTTAGCATATGCGCTCCTTAAAAACTCCGCAAAACTCTGCACCGAATCATTATATCTCTGCTGGAAAATCGAATTTTGCACCCCAATCGTCACCCCCAAGAACAAAAGCCCCGTAATCGCCAAAAACAGCGACACCTCAATCAACGTAAAACCACCCTTGCTCTTAATCATAACATTATTATACCATAAACATTTTGTTTCAACCTAAAAATCCGGGAACAAATACATCATCCATTTTTCAAAGTTCGAATATTCCTTGTCATTCTTATCCGTTATCACGACGGTCTGATACTTGTTCTTCGCTGCCTCTGAATTTTCTGGCATAATCACCATGTTCTCGCCCGACATTTTCTTATCCAAATATTTCCGTGCCATCAACTCTTGATACTCGTTCGATTTATAATACTCATTTTCAAGCTCAGCCGCCTCCACCTCAACACTAAGCAACTCTAAACTTTTTCGCTCACTCGTCAATCGTTCCGTCAATTCCCAATTCCGCGACATCGCCACAATCGATTGATAAGTTAACACCAAACACAGCACAATCGCCAAAAATAATATTACATTTTCAACCGACAAAAAATCATGCCTCAACTTATAATTAAATCGCCTCAAGTTAGTTTTTAACTTGTTCATGCTTACCATTATATCATTTTTGTGATAAAATAAAATGCAGGGGGGTATAGCTCAGCCCGGTTAGAGCATGCGTCTTATACACGCAGTGTCTTTGGTTCAAATCCAAATACCCCCACCAGACCAATAAAATATTCTTGACATTACGTCAAGTTTATTTTATGCACTCAAATTTTACTAATCGAAAAATCGCCCCATTACGAGGCGATTTTCTTTTTTGCAATTAAGCCTTCTTCTTCAAAGTCAAGAAACCGTTGCGTGGGTTTTCAACAACAACACGGTCTTCTGGCAAATCGCAAGGAGTACCCTTACCGCCTTCAGCATTCTTAGTGAAAAAATAAATAGTCTGTGGCTTGCCACCGCGAAGAGTCACCTCAGATTTGTGTAGATAGTACTTAACACCCTTACCGTTAGTATGTTCGTAAGCCATTTAGCTTTCCTCCTTAAGTTAATATATTCTTATCTTATGACTGGGGCGAAAAAAAGTCAAGGGGTTTTTACTATTTTCCCACAAAATCAAGCGAATAACAGAGATAGCCTCAGTATAATCCACCAAATTCCGCGCATAAAAATCACAACAATAATTACAAGCGTAATCAAAATCATAAACCCAGTCAGCGTCGGCGCCCAAATCGGCGACGCATAATTTTTCCGATACAATTCCGTCGATGGCAATTGCGCCGTCAAATCATACTGCAAATCATCCGACGCCGGATATTTCTGAATTTCTGTCATCATGCAATTAATATATTCTGGTGAACTCCAAGTCCAGCCATTCGCAATCGCTGCCGCCCGACAAACATCTGACGCTGCCGCATAGATATTCCCATTCGGATTCCCATCCGACGCCACCCTAGCTTCCGCCTCCTGAAGCGCCGCATTCGCCGCCCGCAAATACATATGCTCCAAATAAAACGGCCCCGTCCCAAAAGTTACTCTCTGTTCACCATTATCATCTACCACATTTATCACAATATTATTAAACACATAGTCTTTCAGTTTTTCCAAATTTTCCGACACTGCCGCCTCATCTTCCGCTTCATCCGCCGCCAACACCGCATCTCTAAGTTCCGTCATTTTGATATGATCAAACCTAAGTAGTGTCGCATCCACAAAAAACAACGGTATCAAAATCACCAATAGCTGCCAAGTTTTTATTTTGTGAATTTTGATGCGCCCACGCTTTTTCATATTTCAATTATAACACGACCATTTATGATATAATTATATTTGTTGTTTAAGGAGGTTTATCATGAAAAAATGTTTTGATGCAGACAAATATCTCAAAATCCAAAAACAGAAGATTGAAAAGCGCATCAAAATGTTCGACAAACTCTACCTCGAATTCGGTGGCAAACTCATCGACGACCAACACGCCGCCCGCACTCTGCCTGGCTTCGCCCCCGACCTCAAAATCAAACTCCTCCAAGAATTCAAAGACCAAGCCGAAATCATTCTCTGCATTAATGCAAATGCCATCGAACATTCCAAAATCCGTGCCGACCATCTCATTTCCTACGAAACCGAAGTCCTTCGTTTAATCGAATTTCTTCGCGCACACGGGCTCTACGTCAGCTCAGTCGTCATCACACTTTACGACGGTCAAAAAAAGGCCCAAGATTTCGCCAAGCGCCTCAAAGATTACAAAGTCGCCACCTATTTTCACACCTTCACTAAGGGCTACCCCACCGATGTCGACACCATCGTTTCCGAAGAAGGCTATGGCGCCAACCCCTACATCAAAACCACTCGCCCTCTCGTCGTAGTGTCCGCACCCGGACCCTGTTCTGGCAAACTCGCCACCTCTCTCTCACAGCTCTACCACGAATCCAAGCGTGGCGTCAACGCCGGCTATGCCAAATTCGAAACCTTCCCCGTCTGGTCTCTGCCATTAAAACACCCTGTCAACATCGCCTACGAAGCCGCCACTGCCGACCTGAACGACAAAAACATGATTGACCATTTCCACCTCGACAAATACGGCGTCAAAGCTGTCAACTACAACCGCGACCTCGAAACCTTCCCCGTCCTCAAAGAAATCCTACATCGCATCACCGGCAAAAACATCTACTATTCCCCTACCGACATGGGCGTCAACGTCATTGGCGAGTGCATTACCGACGATAAAGCCATCCAACGCGCCGCTAAGGACGAAATCATCCGTCGCTATTATCGCGCCCTCACCGATCTCAAAAAGGGCAACTGTGGTCCCGAAGTTCCCGAACGCATCAAACTCCTCATGAATGAGCTCGGCATCTCTGAAGAGGATCGCATCGTCGCCGACATGGCCACCGACAAACGCAAAAGTTCCGGTGATCTTCCCAGCGCCTGTATTGAAGTCGGCCGCAAATACATCACCGGCCGCAAAACCGGCTATCTTTCGCCAGTTTCCGCCACCATCTTAAATACCCTCAAAGTCCTCAACAAAATCCCCGACGAAATCGACCTTATCGCCCCCACTGTTCTCGAACCAATTCTCGACATCAAAAACAAAACCAGCAATTTCAAAGAATCCTATCTCAAACTCGGCGAAGTTCTGATTGCTCTATCAATTTGTTCCACTACTAACACTATCGTCCAAAAAGCCCTCGAGACTCTCGACCAACTCGCTGGCGCCGAATTACATTCCACTCACATGATTACCGATGACGAAATGATTATCCTCTCCAACCTCGGCATCAATGCCACCTCTTCCCCCGAAATAGACATCAATTAAATTAACCCCTCATCAGGGGTCTATCTCTCCATTATATCACACTTCACACTTTTTGTCAAGTTTTGGCGGAAAGGAGGAGATTCGAACTCCTGAAAGCCTTTCGACTTTGCTGGTTTTC
>CAYXTS010000035.1:0-6507 GCA_964468665.1 uncultured Candidatus Saccharibacteria bacterium | reverse complement strand
GTGAAGTAACTAAGGCAGAGACTATTAACTATCGTACGCAAAAACCAGAACGTGACGGTCTGTTTTGTGAGAGAATTTTTGGTCCAACTAAGGATATTAATCCGCACGATTCCAAGCTAAAAGGTGTACGTTCACGCGAGGCAGCGGTTGATAAGGAAGGTAATTTAGTGACCAAATCTATCACTAGACGTGAAAGAATGGGTCATATATCTTTGGCTGCACCAGTAGCACATATTTGGTTTATGAGGGGAATTCCTTCAGCTTTGTCTTTGCTTTTAGATATTACTGTAAAAAATATCGAGAAAGTAGTTTATTTTGCTACCTATTTGATTACTGATGCTAAAACGGATGAAATCACGAAAACACTCGAAACATTAGAAAATCAAACAAATGCAGCAAAGGATGCGATTAAGATTCGTTATGAAAAGGAAGCTAAGGCTCCAGATGCTGACGTAAAAGCTTTGGCTGAGGCGCAAACAAAAGAATTGCAAGAGTTGGAGGCTGGCTATGTCTCGCGCAAGTCATTACTTGAATCTTTCAAGAAAGGCGGCGTGATCACAGAGGTAGATTATCGTAATTTGCCAGAAGAATACGAAGATTTGATTGAAGTAGGCATGGGCGCAACTGCAATTAAAAAGTTACTTGATGAGATTGATTTGGATAAGTTGATTGAGAAGTTGCATGAGGAAGAAGATAGCGCAAAGGGCCAAAAAGAAAAGAAGATTCAAAAGCGTTTGAAGACATTGGAAGGAATGCAGGTTGCTGGTATCAAACCAGAGGATTTGATATTAACCGTTATTCCAGTGATTCCACCAGACCTTCGTCCAATGATTGCGCTTCCTGGTGGTAGATTTGCGACTTCGGATTTGAACGATTTGTACAGGCGGGTGATAAATAGGAACAATAGATTAAAGAAGCTGATTGACCTTAATGCTCCTGAAGTAATTTGCCGTAACGAGATGAGGATGTTGCAGGAGGCGGTAGATGCTTTGATTGATAATTCTGCGGCGCATGGTTCACGTGGGGCAAATTCGACTAATGGGCGACGTAAACTTAAATCATTGTCTGACCTTCTTAAGGGTAAACAAGGTAGATTCCGTCAGAATTTATTGGGTAAGCGTGTAGATTATTCTGGGCGTTCGGTAATCGTGGTTGGTCCTGAGCTTAAATTGAATGAATGTGGTTTGCCGAAACAAATGGCTCTAGAACTCTTTAAGCCGTTTGTGATTTCTTGGTTGATTTCAAACGAGCATGCTAATAATATTCGAGCTGCTTCTAGATTGATTGAAGCCAAAGAAACTGTGGTATGGGATGCGCTTGATGACGTAATTAAGGGAAAATATGTACTTTTGAACAGAGCTCCATCTCTACACAGATTGTCCGTGCAGGCATTTCAGCCTAGATTGATTGATGGTAAGGCTATTAAGCTTCATCCATTGGTAGCATCCGGGTTTAACGCAGATTATGATGGTGACCAAATGGCCGTGCATCTACCTTTGTCTGATGCGGCTCAAGCGGAAGCCAGGGAATTGATGTCTGCAAGCAAGAATCTTCTGAAGCCTGCTGATGGTTCACCAGTGCTTGCTATTTATCAGGATGTGGTGCTCGGTGCATATTATTTAACATATGATAAACCAGGAACTGATCAGGGTAATCCAAAGGCGTTTTCGTCAGTTTATGAGGCGGAGATGGCATATGATCAAGGAATAATTGCCCTGCAGACTCCGATTAGAGTGTTTGCAAAGAAAGAAATTAGAGACACAACTCTCGGTCGCGTGATTTTCAATGAGATTTTGCCTGTTGATTATCCTTATGATAATTCAGTACAGACTAAAAAACACTTGTCGAAAGTAATGGCAGATATCTTTGATTTGTATGGCTCAGAAGTAATGGTGAAAACAGCCGACGATTTGAAGGATTTAGCTTTTGAATATGAGACTATTGCATCTATTTCTACGGCCAAAGACGATTATCCAACTTATGATGAGATTGATGATTTCATTGCTGAGGGTGATGCAAAGACGGCTCTCATTCAGCAGCAGTTTAATGATGGATTGGTGACTGAGGAGGAGCGCTATAAGTTAACTATTGCCAACTGGCGTGATATCGATAAGAGGATTTCTGATTTCTTGCAGGGTAAATTGGCAGAAATGGATACTGATATTGCTGTTATGGTGAACTCTGGTGCTCGTGGTAATATTTCCAATATTAAGCTTGCCTCGGCGGAAATTGGTATCATGGTGGATATTAACAACAATGAGATTGAGCTTCCGGTGAAATCGTCATATAAGAAGGGTCTTAATACTTTGGAATCCTTTATTGCGACTCGAGGTGCACGTCAAGGGCAGGTATCTACGGCGCTTCGTACGGCGGATTCTGGATATTTGACAAGGCGTCTCGTAGATGTGTCTCAGGATGTATTTACGACTAATGAAGAAGCAGAGGATCCGGGATTTGCCGTATATAGAAATGAGACAGAGTTATCTGGAATTGGTTTTGCAGCGAGACTTGCTGGTCGTTATACTGCAGAAGTAGTTCCTGGGTATCTCGAAGCAGATGAATTAATTACTAAGGACGTGGCTGAACAAATAGAGGCAGATGAAAAGATTGAGTCTGTGAAAATCCAGTCAATTTTGTCGACTACTGCGGTTGACGGTATTCCTAGAAAAGCTTATGGTGTAGATATGTCCACAAGGGAACTTGTTGCGGCAAATGAACCTGTTGGTGTAATCGCTGCACAATCTCTTGGTGAGCCTGGCACACAGCTAACGCTTGATACGAAACATGGTTCTGGTGTAGCTGGTTCTGGTGCTATCGCAAGAGGTCTTCCTCGTGTAGAGGAGCTTCTTGAAGCTCGTACGCCTAAAGGGCAAGCTTTTGTTTCGCCAATTGATGGCGTGGTTGAAGTATGGGAGGATAATAATCACTATGTTTTGCAGATTACTCCGCAATCTGGAGCTATTGAAAGATATGAGACGGATGGCAGGAAGCCTGTAGTGAAGGATGGCGAAAGCGTAAAAGCTGGTGCTACGCTTGTGAAGAAGAGCGGCGATAAACCTGCAATAAAAGCAGCTTATGATGGAAATGTACAACTAGTGAAGGATGCCGTTATACTTGTTGCAGCCGCATCTTCTCCGGTAAGAATCGAGATTCCTGGTGATGCGGAAATAGTAGTGAAATCGAATGATTCTGTGAAAGCAGGAGATAGATTGACTACTGGTTCTTTGAACTTGCAAGATCTTATGAAGTACAAGGGGATTGAGGCTACAGAGCGCTATATTATGAACGATGTTCTTAATGTTTATGCTGCTCAAGGACATGAGATTTCTCCAAAACATTTGGAAATTCTTGTTCGTCAGATGTTCTCTAGAGTTCAGATTAAAGAGCCTGGTGATTCTGAATTTGTAGCCGGTGATATCACTTCGAAATCTGCTGTAATTCTCCAGAATAAAGAGCTGGAAGCGGCAGGGAAAACACCCGCTACTTATACCAATCTTTTGCTTGGTATCACTAAAGTTTCTATATTCTCAGATTCATTCCTTTCGGCAGCTTCGTTCCAGGATACAACTCGTGTCTTGATTAACGCAGCGATTAATGGCCGTGTGGATAGATTACGTGGACTTAAGGAGAACGTAATTATTGGTCGTAAGATTCCAGTAGGGACTGGTGTTGCGCCGATTGAGAATTTTGAGCTTCCAGATTCTAAAGTACCTACAGAAGAAGATTTGGAAAATCTATAGTACATAAACAACTAAATAATATCATTCGGGGTCGCGTCGCTCGTGTTGCCACGGGGCTTGCGCGCTAACTCGTGCGCTGCCGCGCTCCGAAATCCCCCGAATTGATATTATTTTAGTTGTTTTTTGTCTATGAGTATGATATCATAGTATTTAGTACAAATTCAGAGGTTATTATGCATTTCAAGACGATTTTTAAATCCCTAAAGAACAAGGACATGCTGAAGCGAGTATGCGTAATACTTGGTATTATTGTTGCTTATCGATTGTTGGCGCAGATTCCGGTGCCGATGGGCGACGCGTCGACTTTTAAAGAGGCAGTTTCGAACTTACTAGATAAGTCTGATTTCTCTAGTTTCCTAAACTTGATTTCTGGTGGTGGTTTAGCTTCTTTTAGCATAATTCTTGTGGGTCTTTCGCCATATATTACTGGTTCGATTGTTGTACAGTTATTGACAAAGGCCATTCCATCGTTGGAGGAGTTATCTAATGATGGTGAGGCTGGTCGTCGTAAAATCAACCAATGGACTAGGCTATTGACGGTACCTTTGGCTATTGTCCAGTCGATTGCTTATATTTTCATTCTTTATAAGACCACTATTTCAGCGAATATTGCAACGGATTTTGTACCTACTACTAAAGATTGGCTACTTTCTATTACGGCCATGACAGCTGGTTCGGTATTGTTGATGTGGATGGGTGAGTTGGTTACAGAGCAAGGGATTGGTAATGGTATCTCTACATTGATTTTTGCTTCAATTATCTCGCAGCTACCTACTACGATGGCTTCGCTTGGTAATGCGCTGTTTGATACGTCTGAGGGCTCATTGAGCTTATTTGGTTGGTTTGAGCTGCCAGTAAATCCAACTATCTTTTGGATAGTGTTAGGGTTCACTATTGCGATGATAGCGGTCGTATACTTCTTGGTTAAATTAAATGAAGCCCAGCGGATTATAACTATTAATTACGCTAAGAGGGTACATGGAAATTCTTCTTATGGTGGTATTAAATCTATTTTGCCAATTAAAATGATTGCCGCTGGTGTTATTCCTGTGATTTTTGCGACTGCGTTTTTGTCGCTTCCGGCGCTGATTGGGCAAGTTATTACTTCGGTAAATCCTGGCAATAGTCTTGGCGAGTCACTTGTGACTATCTTCTCTGCACCTTCGGCGAGTAATTTTTCTACAGTATACCCAGATGGTATTACGGCTCAATGGTTTGTCTATCCAGCCTTCTATTTTGCGCTTGTTTTCTTGTTTACTTATTTTTACACCTCGATTATCTTCAATACAAAGGAGATTGCCGATAATCTACAGAAGCAGGGTGGTTTTATTGAGGGGGTAAGGCCTGGTATTTCTACAGCAAAATATCTTGGGAAAGTTGTTAATCGATTAGATTTGTTTGGCGCTTTGGCATTAGGGCTCGTAGCGATGCTTCCATTTATCACTGATTATATTTTTATAATCGTAACTGGTGCACCGATAGGTCTTTCTATTTCTGGTACGGGGCTTTTGATTGTCGTAACTGTTGCGTTAGAGAATCTACGTTCGATTAATTCCCGCGCGTTAATGATAACATATGATGATTTTGGGGATGAGCTTGAAAATTAAAAGTGGGTGGAGAACAATATTGAAATGGGCATTGTTGTCCTTGTTCTTTATTTTCTTGTTGGTGTTTATGATTAGGGTAGTAGTTTTTGAGAGTAATTATTATTCTGAGAAAGATGGCAGTGAGCGTGCTGTTGCCGTAAATGCGACTACTGAAGACGAGGAGGAGCTGGTTGAAGAAGAGCCTACGGTTGAAGAAGTGAGAGAGTATGTGGTAGCTCCTGATCGCCCCAGATATTTAACAATTGATAAATTAGGTGTTTCAAATGCTAGAATTTTGGCGATGGGGGTGAATTCCAGGGGTGAACTCGAGACTCCAATAAACATTTTTGACGTTGGGTGGTATGAATCATCGGGTAAACCTGGTCAAGGTGGTACCCTTATTATAGATGGCCATAATGGTGGTCCGCACGTACATGGTGTATTCAAAGAGACTCCTAGCTTGGCAAGGGGGGATATCATTAAGGTCGAGAGAGGTGATGGCGTAGTGTTTAAGTATAGTGTAGTTGAGAACAATGCGGTTCCATTGTCGGAGTCGAATTCATATATGGTGACGGCTGCCAAATCGCCTGAGGCGGGGAAAGAGTCTGTGACGTTGATTACTTGTACTGGTGAATGGTCGCAAAGCCAAAAGACCTATCTTTCTAGACAATTTACGAGAGCGGTGCTTGTGGAATAAGAAAATAGTAAAATATCTTTACAAACTTTATTTTTTGTGATAAACTGAGAGGGTAATTTATGGCTAGTCAAAAGGAAGTGATTAAACTCACTGGTAGTGTTGTTGAAGCATTGCCTAATACCCAGTTTCGGGTTGAACTCGAGAATGGTCATGTTATTGTTGCCCATATGAGTGGGAAGATGCGAAAAAACTATATTCGTCTCGTGCCGGGTGACAGAGTTGAAGTTGAGTTAACCCCTTACGATCTTACAAAGGGTAGAATCAGCTTTCGGCTCAAGGATTAATATTAACTGTCGTGAATGCTTTTTTAGTTTTGCTCGAGCAAATTAAAGCAGTATTCAAGACTCAAAGAAAGGATATTTTAACACCATGAAAGTACGTGCAAGTGTTAAAAAAATCTCTCCAGATGATATCATCGTGCGCCGGAAGGGTGTGCTTCGTGTCATCAATAAGAAAAAACCTAAGAATAAGCAAAGGCAGGGTT
>CAYXTS010000034.1:0-7135 GCA_964468665.1 uncultured Candidatus Saccharibacteria bacterium | reverse complement strand
CTGATGAATCTGTCTGTCGGATCAACTGTCGATACGAAGCCATGAAAGAGATCAATCAATCCTGAAATAATTGTGTAGGCCGAAATAATAATCAGGCTGGAAACAATATTAAACTTCGCAAAGAATAATAATGCCAAAGCAGCAATAATATCAATCAAGGCATCGACTACGTAGTTAGCCCAACCCCGTTTTTTTGCGGAATTGTACAATGCACTTACGGCATCAACTATCCCGAGCAGCAGTAGGAAAATGCTAATCATAGCGATTGCGACTTCGATATTCGCCAATCCTCCGAATAATATAAGTAGCCCAAAAATGCCCGCTATAAGCCCACGGACAACAAACACGGACCAATGTTTATCTATGTATCTTCGATTTATGTGTGCCATATTTTTCCTTTATTACTTATGCTTATTGTAGCACATATTGACAAAAAACACAAAGTGTGATATAATAGACACATGTACGCCATTAAACATGGCGAATTTTTTTACGAGTCTTCTCTATAATCTTGGTGACCTGATATTTCATAGGGTCCAATATCATATCATGCGCAGGGGTATATTTTAGCTCTTCGCAACCAAAAGATCGTTTAAATTCTGACACTCCATAGAATCTATGACTTTTTTCATCCAGCCCAACAATCCCCCATAAATTATATCTAATACAACCTCTTTTCCTGGCTTCCTTCATTGCTTCTAGGTGTAGCAAGGGGGCCGCGGAATATTTTGTTCCTAGTTCCGATGAAACTCCATAATGATAACTTGCCTCAGGCCCGTAGAAAATCATAAAATTCATAGCTAAAATTTCCCCATCTTTTTTAGCGATATAAAGTAAAACTTCGTTGTTCTTGCGAAAAGCTTCAAATTGTTTAGTTAAAAAACTTCTCGAAAAAGCTACATATTTTTGTCTTTCTGCGTGGAGTTTTTCCAACTTGCAAAACTCTTCAATGGATTTGTCGTTATCGCTTGTCATTATCTCTATGTCGTTTTTCTCTGCCTTGCGAAGTTTACGGCGAAATCCTTGAGAAGCTCCAGCCAATATTTCGTCTTCTGATTTTCCTAAATCCAGTACCCCTGCATATTCTACCGAAAGATACATCGGCGCCTTTTTTAGTCCTAACTTGCGCATTAGATTCAATGACTTTTCCGACAAAGGTAATTGAGGTCTAACCCTCACAAATGTGCAACCGCACTCTGTGCCGGTTTTTCTGATATCCTGAAATACCATTTCCACTGCTCTGCTATCCTGCCAGTCAAGAATCGGCCCGCCTGCAATTGCTAAATGCTTACCCCGCTTTGCTGTTTCAACAACCCCTGCATAGGCCCCCACAATCTTGCCTTTATCATCTATCAACGCCCTCCGAACAATCTTTTTACCACGACTTGCGTGAAATTCATAAAAATCAAAAGACTGCAAAAAATTCGCTTCCTTCTGCGCAGTAATAAAGCCATCCCAAATTAGCCTGTCGTTTATTTCTTCTATTTTCATAAGTGTCTCTTTTTCCTTCTTATTGTTTCTACGGCAAGATTTTTTAAGTATTTCATCTTCGAGACAACCAAGTCGTGTGCTGGTACAAACTCTACAATTTCACCACCAAACCCAGTCTTAAAGGTGGTTACTCCCGCATATCGGTGATTAGTCTGTCCAGGCGGTGCAATCCCCCACAAATTAAACCTTTCATATCTCTCTTGCTTTAAATCTTTCATAGCCTGCCAAAGCAGGGCGTATGCCCCGGGCAACTTACGATTGAGCGGCGTAGATGCCGCCTCGTAGTAATCGCCCTCTAGCCCGTTTTTTATCACTAGTCCATAAGCAATCCTCTCTCCATCTTTCGTTGTTGCGACATAGATATCGATATTTTCACCAAAGGCTTCCTTTTCTGCCATCAAGGTTTTTTGATCGGGCGGCACAAAATTCTGTCGTTTTGCTGTTTCGACCTGTATCGCATGGAATTCTTTGAAGATTTGTTCCGAATTATCCCTGCAAACTTCAATCTCCAATTTATCTGCTCTCCTGACCTCATATCTTGTTTGACGTCTCATCTCGGATAGTAGCTCTTCTTCCGTCTTTGACAAATCAATAATCACAGTATGCTCTGCTGCCAGATGCATGGGTGATTTTTTAAGACCGTGGTTTTCCAGTATTTTAATGTTTTCTGGAGTTGCTCTAAGCTGCGGTCTCATTCGGACGAAAACGCATTTTTCTTGAATGGCAATTTGTCGTATTTTTGTAATTACATCTTTCACTAATGATTTATCCTGCCAATCAATTAAGGGGCCACAAGGTATCTCCAAGTAACGCCCTCTCTTAGCATCTCTTACAATCATTAACGCATATCCCTGGTCGCCGTCCTTTCCAAAATACTCCGTAATCACTTTTGCCCCAAGCAGTTCATTCATCTTGGCGTAGCTGGGCGACTGCAAAAAATTCGCTTCGGGGAATTTCTTTACGATATCATCCCAATTCTGTTTGCGATTATCGCCCATATTGGTCCTCCTCTATGATCTTCTGTGCTAGTTTGAGCTCCTTCTTATTGTAGTAAATCGGAAGATTAACTATGTGTTTAGCAACAAAAACTGCATTAGGACATTGTTCCTCTGGGAAATGCACTTTTTTATAATATCTCTTAGGAGAAACTGGTTTTTCATACCAAATACTATCAAAATAATATCCAGCCTTTCTTAATTTTCTCAAGGTCTCATCACGATTTTTAACAAGATAAAAATCCCTAATCCCTCCCTCGCTAGTTTTCTTCAAAGATTCTAACTGTTTTAATGCTAACTTCGCCTCAAATTTACTAATTTTTCTATCCAAATCCAACTTGTTATCTGCTGATTTTTCTATCCAACGGATTTTTAGCAATATTCGCATCCATAGTCCACTTAAATGAATATAGGACAATCCCCTAGCAATTGCGCCAAACAATGGATAAAATCTTGCTCTCAAGGCATCGGAGGGCCTAGGACTTAAATGAGGTTTCTTTATTTTCGGAAAATCTTCAGGCGCCTCCTTCGTTATCTTAGTTTTCCCGCGCAATACTAATGCTCCACCGGAAATCGTATCGATAGATTTTTCCTTACCAAATGATAATACTGTAGCCGCCCCTACCGTGCCAACCTCTCGCCCATCGGTATATTTTACACCCGTACAATGCGCCAAATCTTCAACAATCATTAAGTCGTACTTCTTGGCGAACTTCTCGATTGCCTCGATATCCACCGGATTACCAAAAGTGTTTTGAATAATAATCCCACGAAGTTTCTCACGAGCGGGTGACGGAGCTGGGGGGACCCCTACGGAGTCCTTAGACGACGTGGGGGAAGCTGCGACGGCAGGACCCGCTCGGAGAATTTGTTTGAGCGATTCATTATCAAAATTTAAACTATTTTTGTCTATATCTGCAAATATCGGGACCAGTCCAGCAGCCCTGACCGCTTCATACACCGCATAACACGTAAATCCATTCACAATTACTTCGTCTCCAGGCTTGAAATACGCCTTTAGTGCTAAGGCTAAGGCTGAGCGCCCATTTTTCGCCAGAATCGCTTCTCCGCTATACTTTTTCTCCAAAAACTTTTTTAACTCGTCACAATCCTTCTTTCTTCCAGCCGCAAAAGTATGTTCGAGTCTCTGTTTTCGAGAATAATTAGCCGCTAATCCTAGAAAATAATGTCTCACCCTTTAATCCTTTTTACTAAAGTTGTTAAAACTCTCGCCAGCTCTTCTGGACTAGAAATATACGGTGCATGTGTCCAATTAGCATAGAATTTAAGCTCAGAATTAGGAAGCTTTTCGTACATGGCTGTTGCCTGTCTCGGCGGGGTAGTGGTATCTTTTTTGCCCCACAAGATAAACGTTTTGGTTGTAATTTTGTCAAAATCAAGAGTTTTATCCGACTCCAGCATATTCGCTAGAGTTTTTTTCATGTTTTCGGGTGCCTTAGAGTAATCTGTTGACCCAGTGATTCTATGGAATACCTTATCAATTAGCTTAATTTTCCTTAATGGCCTACCGAACTTGGCCAGCTTCTCAACAATTTTCTTCTTGATTGTGGGCTCGTAAATACCTGCACTATCCAGTAAAATTAAGTATTTTAATTTTTCCGGTTTTTTTGCACATAGATTCAATAATATTCTGCCACCGTTCGAATGTCCGAGCGCAATTGCTCCATCCGGGATGTTCTTGTTTGCCCATTTCACATAGTCGCCAATTGAAAAAACTTTATCGGATTTCTCCGTGAGCCCAGGAACATGCAACATTTTTACGTTAACGCCATTTTCTTTTAGCAGCGCTAAGGTCTTTTCCCACGGTTTCACCGTATATGTCCAGCCATGAATAATATATAAGTCCGCCATCAATCTAGTACCCCCCACATTTTATTTATCATAAACTTATTATAACTCATGAATCAAGCCCCCAACTTTTTCTCCGATTTACGGCGGCTTTCTCTCTACGACAGAGCTTTTTGGCGTCATCTGGGTTAGCGAGCAATTTCTCTATGATCCACTCTAAATACTGGCTACCTTTAAAAATCAGAGTTTCTTTGCCTGTGATATTTTTTTCTATATATTCGAGCGCCTTTTTCGGATCCAATGTTGCAACTGCCGATACCCCAAGCTTCTTGAGCTCTGGAGCGGTATATTTTTTGGTTCTCTTGCCGACCAACACGACCTTTTCTGGCTCAACGTCAGCAATCAGGCCAGCCAATTTTTTATGTTCTTCCTCAGTTGTCGAACCTTGATCCACGATATCGCCGATAACTAGCCACTTATGATCGGCATGCATTCGTCGTACCATGTCAAGAATTGAGGCTACCGAAATCATATGTGCATTATAACTACTATCCACAATTTTAATACCATTTTTACCCTCAAAATACGAACACCTTCCCGGAGCCATTCGGATATCTGAAAAGTCTGCACGAAAAGGCATCTTGAGATATTTCATTAAATCTTGTAATACTAAGAGATTGAAAGAAATATCCTTCGGTTCTGGATGGTCAAAATGAAAAGTTGTATCACCATAAGTAAAATCGGTAGAATCAGGATAAACAACATACTTTTTTATTTCGTTCTTCTTAATTGGGACCACCTTGGCCTTTATCCCTTTAGTTGCTGTCTTCATTACGGATGACCCACCGTCAATATAGACTAATTTGGTAGTATTTTGCGGTAAATTGGCAAACTCAGCAGCGATAGCCTCATCTAAACTCTTAAAACGTCCTTCCTCAACCTCTTTCTCAAACTGCACCGCATGTGAGCGTCCAATCGAAACCCAAATCGTCACTTCTGGCTTTAGCCATTCTGCCAGGAATTCTGCCTCGTGCGGTCGTTCACCATCAATCTCAACTACATAGAATTTTTCTTTATGTCGCTTAAAAAGTGATTTTATGGGGGCGGCAATGATTAGATAGGCCCAGTATAGTTTGGAACCCCTAACACCCTTTAGCCCCAATAAATCAAAAGAAACTCCGAACGCCGAATTTGCATCATGGGAATAATGTGCTTTTTTACCCATCTCGTGCTCAACCAGGTTCAACATCGTAGTTTTACCAGCTGATCCGGTAATTGCGATTATTCTTGGATGCCATCTTTTCAGTACTTTATCTGCAAAATGCCGAAAATACCTCGCCACTACGAAATAAAACCGCTTCTTAAACTTAGCGAAACTCATGAAAATATTATAGCACAAATTCTTGGCAAAATTACATCTTGATTTCGGCGTCAACCCCAGCCGGAAGAGAGAGATTCTGCAAACTTTCTATTGTTTTTGGGGTAGCATTTGAGATATCAATCAAGCGTTTGTGGACCTTCATCTCGAAAGCCTCACCACCGGTTTTGTAAACGTGGGGAGACTTTACTACGGTGAAAGTCGAACGTTTAGTTGGTAGAGGAATTGGCCCAGACACACTAGCGCCAGTCCTAATCGCAGTGTCAACAATCTGCTTAGCACTTTGATCAATTACGCGATGATCATAAGCTTTTAATCTGATGCGAATCTTAAGACCTTCGTCCTTTTTTGCATCTGTCATATTTTTGGTTCCTTTCTTGCCTGATAACCTCGAAAGAATGGAGTTTTTCAGGCTTGATAATTAATTAATGTATGATTTGATTATATCACAAAATGTATTATAATACTAGTATGAAGAAATATGGCGGAGCCCACAGGGTTAAAAATGTTACTGGATTGAGCCAGATTAGTATTGACTTGAAGCCCAGTCGTAGCGTTAGTGATGTCTATATCAATCAAAAAATGGACCTCACAGAATTATCAAAATATATCGACAAAAAGAAAAAGGCTGGTGAGGGCATTACCTATTTTCATGCTTTTCTAGCCGCCATTGGCAAAACTGTCTACAATCGTCCGAAGCTGAACTATTTTGTGGCCAATCGCCACATCTGGGAGCACGACAAAATCGTACTATCTTTCGTGGCTAAGGTTAGTTTTGATGACCATTCCGAAGAAATGATGGTAATGATTCCAATTGAAAAAACCGACAACGTCTATACTATTGGCGAAAAAGTTCGCAAAAAAGTTGACGGTTTCCGAAAAAAGCGTTCCGGTAGCGATGTAGATAAAAAAGGCGCCAATTCTGCCATTGACATTCTTGGCAAAATGCCTAATTTCCTTCGTGTACCAGTAGTTGGGATTTTAAAATGGACTGACAAAAAAGGCCTGCTTCCGGCCTCTCTCGCCGAGGATAATTTGTACTATAGCACGATGATTGTATCAAACCTTGGCTCTATTGGCTGTGGCGCTATTTTCCATAACATTACTGATTTTGGCAACTCTTCTTCCCTACTCACCATGGGCGAAATCGAGGATGAAGAAGTAATTATTGATGGCAAAAAACAAGTTCGTAAGATTTGTGAATGGGGCATGAATTTCGACGAGCGCATCGCCGATGGCTATTACTTTGCCAAATCTGCCGATTTATTGCAATACCTCCTCTCTCACCCCGAGGAGCTCGAAAAACCCATCGGCGAAAAATTCGGCCTCGCCGAAATTCGCTAAAAAATAGCTCCCAAAGGGAGCTATTTTTATCAAAGCACCAATTACTATTTGATGACTTTCGT
Source organism: uncultured Candidatus Saccharibacteria bacterium (assembly GCA_964468665.1). Classification (GTDB taxonomy): domain Bacteria; phylum Patescibacteriota; class Saccharimonadia; order Saccharimonadales; family Saccharimonadaceae; genus Nanosyncoccus. The sequence goes on along the minus strand of CAYXTS010000034.1, from coordinate 56 downwards.
AATCACACCAGAACCAACGGTCTTGCCACCTTCGCGGATAGCAAAACGATCTTGGT
>CAYXTS010000033.1:0-7459 GCA_964468665.1 uncultured Candidatus Saccharibacteria bacterium | reverse complement strand
CATCCAACGGATTTGCTTGTCTACCTTTTTGATGGATTTACGAGTAATCCATTGGTAGATGCCAAGGATAACAAAAATTCCTAAAGTAATAAGTGATAGTATAAGTATGATATTTGTAATTAATTCCCACTGCATAATTTTATTATAGCATAAGTTTTTTGGTTGCAATAAAAAAAAGACCTTCTGGGTCTTTTTATTTGGTACGCCCGACAGGATTTGAACCTACGACCTTTTGCTCCGCAAGCAAACGCTCTATCCAGCTGAGCTACGGGCGCATATGTGGATGCTAAGAAATAATCAAAAACATCCACCTAGAAATTAAAAGATCATCACCTTAATGGGTGACAATATTATTATACCATATTTTTGATAATGTTGTAGATTTTACTTTTTGGATTTGGGTTTTTTGACTTTTGACTTGATTTTTTTAAAAAGATCTGTGTGGGCACGAAAACCATATTTGCCGTTGGTGGGGTCTTTGAAAAGAAAAGTTTTGAGAGGCTCTAGAGTTAATGTCATATAACAACCAAAGAAAATAAAGAGGCCGAGACACGAGAGATATTGAAGGGGGTAGGGAACTGGGGAAAGCATGAGAACAATGTAAAAGACAAATTGGCTAACCATAATGGCAAGATAAAAAATAATGATATCAAAAATAAGGATGTCTTTTTTAGTGATGGCTTTGTAAGAGTAAAAGATAGCAGGAATTAACAGAACAATGATTAGGAGACTTAAGAGTTTGGCGAGAAAATAATTAGGGGAGGAACCGAAAACCAAACCATCGTACAATCCCCAGAGGAGAGAAGGGGTGAGGGCAATTTTAATATGTTCCCAGGTGGATTCGTTGACAGCGGTGAAAAGCCCAATGATTTTGTGATGACCGGTCCATTCGTAGACAAAGTGGGCGAGCGTGCCAATTAGAGAAATAATCACAATACCAAGCCACATATTGAAAACATAATCCATGAGGACATTATAGCACTTATAGTTTATTTTTGGGGAGAATATGGTAGAATAAGAAGCGGAAGCGTGGCCGAGTGGTTGAAGGCGCACGACTCGAAATCGTGTGGGGTCGCAAGACTCTCGAAGGTTCGAATCCTTTCGCTTCCGCCACGTCTTATCGGACGTGCTTCAAAAAGCAGGACTCGTTGTCGCTAACGCTCCAATCGAATCCTTTCGCTTCCGCCACGGCTCTAGTGGGCCGTTTTTTGTGATTTTTGTTTTTGGAATATAGTGTTATAATAGAGCCATGATGAAAGATAGGGAGAATTCTAATAGCTCAAGAAATAAAAAAGGTGGAGTAAAAACAAAATCTCAGAAAATTAAGGCAAAGATGCTGAAATCTTACTATGGTAATCCCATGAAAGACATGAAGCTAATCGCGGTTACTGGTACCACTGGTAAGACCACAGTAGCGCATTATTTGCATGAAATATTAAGAGCCGCGGGTGAGCAGGTCGCAGTTTTAGCATCCGACCAACCGTTTAAGATGGGTATGCTACATAAGTTTTTGAGTGATGCCTGGAAGGCAGGGGCAAATTACGTAATCGTAACTACCCCGGCAGAGGGGTTGAGGGACAATATTTTTTATGGGCTACCAGTAACAGTTGCGGCTATGACAAATTTCTTGACTACCGGATTAAAAGATATGGAGCCAAAAGAGTACCTAGATTGCGAAAAAACGCTGTTTGATATGAAACCAGAAATCGTTGTGCTAAACCATGATGACTTAAATTACGACATATTTTCAGAGTTTAAAGGAAAAGAGAAGACGATTAATTATGGTTCAACAAGTTCTGATGTAAAAATATTGAATTCGAAACTTTATGCTAAAGGGACTGAGGCAACTTTATCGATTAACTCAGAAGTGGTTACGATAGCAACATTTATTCCTGGTGAGGTCGCCGTACCATATATGGCCTGCGCGGCGGCAATCGCACATGGTCTAGGGATTGCAAGTGACAAAATTATTGATGGTATAGCTGAATACAACCCAGAATAACAATATTCATTTGGTGATATATTTAAGAAGTTTTTTGGTAACTTTGATGTCTTCAAAATCGTGTGGGCCATCGGCACGAAGAATGGATTTTTCGTGACCTTTACCAAGAATTAGTACTAGATCACCTTTTTTAGCAGACTCTAGGGCTAGCTTGATCGCTTTTTCTCGGTCTAGCTCTTTAATGAGGTTTTTGCCTAACACTTTGCCGGCTTTTTCAGCTCCCTTAATAAAGCCTGCGGCGATTTTTTCGGGGTCTTCATCGCGAGAATCATCTTCTGTAATGATGACTAAATCAGAATTTTTGGCGAGTATCTCGCCACGGATAGGTCTAGTGGACGGATCACGGCGTCCCGCCCCGCCATGAACAGAAATGATTTTGCCTTTATGCGATTTTACGGATTGAAAAACTTTTTCTAAAGCGTCTGGCGCGTGTGCATAGTCTACGATTACGGTAAAAGGTTGACCTTCATCTATGATATTCATGCGTCCTTCTACCGAATCTAGATCTTTTATTCCCTCCGTAATCTGTTGATTTGATAAACCTATTTTCTTACCTACAATTGCCGCAGCCAATGAATTATATACGTTAAATTCGCCCGGGATGCTTGTTTCGATTTTTATATCACCAAATGAATATTTTACTCCAGAAACTGTCAATTCTACTTTTTCTGCACGATTTTTGCCATTTTTTATGCCATACGTGGTGTAATTTTGTGTGATTTTGCGATAATACTTTGTGGCAGAATCATCTGCGTTAAGAATACTAAATTTTGCTTTTTTGAATAATTTTCCTTTAGCATTGCGATAGTTTGTGATGGTTTTGTGGTAATCAAGATGTTCGTGAGTAAGATTCGTAAATACGGCAATCTCTATTGGAATTCCAAGAGTGCGAAATTCTGCGAGAGCGTGAGATGTGATTTCTAAGACTAAGAATTCAGCACCGGATTTTTGAATACTTGAAATACGTTGGTTTAAATTAAATGCATCCACTGTGGTCATATGACCCAATTCTGGTTGTAATTTGTTGACACCCCATGCCACTGTGGTCATAATACCAGTTTTGTGCCCAGCCATATTCAACATATGCCAAATCATAAAACAGGTGGTTGTTTTGCCATTGGTACCAGTTACTCCTATGACACGTAGTTTTTTACCAGGGAATCCATATTTAATACTAGATGTAATTGCTTGGCCAAAATGGTATGGTAAAACCATTTTATTGTAAAAAGGTATTTTCTCTAATAATTGTTTCATGTAATGATTATACCACTAACGATAGTGCTTGAGTGACTCGATGGGGTTTTTGGAGGCGGCTTTTAAGGCAGGATAGATACCAAATAGAATGCCTACCACCAGAGTCGTAAGAAGAGTGATGAGAATAATCTCGAGACTAATAAATGGAGCAAATGGCGTTATGATTGAAATTAGGAAGGCTAAGATGTAGCCCAAAATTAAACCAAAAATGCCGCCTAATACAGAGAGGATTAACGCTTCAAATAGAAATTGCATTAAAATATTGCGACTAGAAGCGCCGACGGCTTTTCTGATGCCTATTTCGTGGGTTCGCTCAGAAACTGATACGAGCATGATATTCATTACACCTATGCCACCAACTATCAATGAAATTGTGGCCACCAAGGTCAGCATTCCGGAAACAATAGTAAAGAGGGAACTAGCAGGGTGAGTAATTTCGTCTCCATAAAGTACACTAAAATTTTGATCTCCCATTTTTTGTGAAACTAGGGTATTTTTTACCTCTGAGGAGACTTCAGCAAGGCTGTCGGTGTTAGCAGCTTTGATGTTAATCTGTTGAATTTGGGTAGAGCCTGTAAGTTTATCTAGATTTTCTGCATTCATGATTAAGGCGTTGTCAAAATCAATATTGTCAAAATTGATAGACTTATCGATTGAATCCAAAACACCAACTACAATAAACTTCTCTCCCATAATAGTAACCATCTTCCCAACGGTACTGTTGATACTATTAAATAGAGCGAGCGAAAGCGTATGCCCTAGAACAACTGATTTTTCCTCATCGTTATTACCGTCTCCTAGGAATGAACCGTATTTTAGAGCGAGCGGCTCAATTGCGACAAAATCTTTAGTGGTACCAAGGATGGGGACTGAAGAAAAAGTGTTTTTTTCTGAGGCGACAGTATTGGTGGAAATGGCAATCGGCGCAACGGCGGATACGCTCTCGATTTCAGATATTGCCGAAATATCTGAAAAGCTCAAGTTGCTCTTTTGAAAGGAGTTGGACGATGTGAGTTCCTCAACAATACTGGTGACTGAATCCTTAGCTGAGCTGGGACGAACAACGATTAGATCGGAACCTATTTCGTCAACTTCGTTTTTAACTAAATTGGAAATGCTACCCATAAGCGAAAGGATAAGAATGATACTCGCCACCCCAATAGCTATGCCAAGACATGTAAGGAAAGAGCGGGTACGATTTTCTTTGATTGCGGTTTTGGCGAGTTTAAGATGAGTTTTTAATAAGGTAGCCATTAATGTTTCCTCCGTGACTTTTTCCGTTTTTTGAGTTTAGTAGAAGAGGGCTGGCTAATAGGTATGATAGCGGATGCTTTTTTCTTGATTTTAACGAAAATTGGTTGAGGCAAATTGGCATCAGCTACGGTTTTGACATCGGTATCAATGTGGCCGTCCAACATATTGATAACACGTGTAGCATAGACGGTTAAGGCTGGGTTATGAGTTACCATAATAATAGTGTTGCCTTCCTCATGAATAGCTTTCAATTCTTCCATGACTATATGAGAAGAACGAGAGTCTAGATTACCGGTAGGTTCGTCGGCTAGGATGATCTCTGGATCGTTGACAATGGCGCGAGCAATAGCTACACGTTGCTGTTGACCACCAGAAAGTTGATAGGGAAGATAGTATTCTCGTTCTTGTAGATGAAACCTTTTGAGTGCGGAAGAAGATTTTTTGAGACGGGAGGTTTTGGAATAACCCGTATAAACTAGTGGTAAGGCAACATTTTCTAAGATTGATAAATCTTCGATGAGATTGAAATTTTGAAAAACAAAACCAATCTTTTTGGCGCGAAGACGTGCTTGGCGGCGGGAGGAAATACTAGCAACATTTTCACCGTTTAAAATATATTCTCCTCTAGAAGCGCGATCGAGTAAACCTATGATATTTAGTAAGGTCGTTTTGCCACAGCCAGATGGGCCCATAATCATAATAAATTCACCGCGTTTGATGGTGAGGTCAAAATCTTTAAGAGCGAAAGATTCAGTATCTCCATAACCGTATTTTTTGGTTAATCCTTTTAGTTCTATAAGAGTATTTTCGCTCACTTTGTCTCCATGTGTTATCTTAACCTGGCGGAAGCGACAGGATTCGAACCTGCGAATGGCGCAAGCCATTACACGCTTTCCAAGCGTGCGCCTTCAACCACTCGGCCACACTTCCGTCTATGAATTTATTTTAGCATATTGAATTTTTAAAATAAAGACAAAATAACGAGGTTTTCAATATGGGGAGTACGTGGAAAGAAGTTGAAGGGTTGGATATGGTCTATTTTATATGACTCTAGGAGTAGTTTTACATCTCTGGCTTGAGTGGCAGGATTGCAAGAGAGATAAATGATTTTTTGAGGTTTGGTTTTGATTAGTTTGTCGATTAATCTACGATCGCAGCCAGCACGGGGAGGATCTAAAATAACAGTCTGGTCTGGGGTAATATAATCTAGCGTATCTTCTGAATTGACAAGAATTGCTTGAGGAGAGTTTTTTCGGAGTGTATTCAGAACTTCTGTCGCCATAGAGGTTTTGGTGTTACTTTGCGCCTCGCTAGGCTCCGAATTCCCTTCAAAAACTCCTCTCAAACAATTTTGACGTAACTCGGAGTATGCAGCTTTGTTATTCTCCACTAGAGTGAGGTGGTGGGCGGGAGCGACAGAGAGGCCAATAGTACCAACTCCTGCATAGAGATCTAAGACCTGATTAGTGTGAATATGTTTTTGGATTTCTTTTAGAGCCAGTTCATACACTGGGATATTAATCTGGAAGAATCCGTTTGGTGAATAGGAATATTCGTGCCCTAATATTGAATCCTTAAGGATGGGAAAAACTGGATGAGGTTGATGATTTTCATAGAGTCCGCCGGAAACTTCACCATTTTGGTTACAACGAAGAACCATAGATTGGTATTTTCGTGCTTCCGCATGTTTATTATTAAGATCCTGGACAATGTTTTGGGCAGCAGAGAATATTTCTGGACGCTCAATAGATGATGACCTAATAGGAATTTTACGATGCGAACCGCGAGCGTGAAAAGCTAGTAAAATCTGGTTTTTTTCGTTGTCCCAATAAAGGGCATATTCCATTTTGTTGCGGTAATAATATTCTTTGTTATCAGTAATAATTTTGGGGACTGAAATATTGATTTGATGCTCATTAAAAATTTCGTGAATTAATTCAGTCTTGAGTTGGTTTTCATAATCCCAATTGATAATTTGCCAAGGGGAAGTAGCGAGATAGCAGTCGTCCTTGGGTTCGATACGAAAACGGGAATAATTTGCGACTTTGATTGCTATTGCTTCTAAGTAGCGGGATTTACTTTTGGTAATATTATATTCAATGACTTCTTCTCCAGGCAAGGCGTTCCAGAAAAAGATTTTTCTCCCATCATCATATGTGCCCATGGATTGACCACCGGGGATGATTTTTTCAATTTTAATCATTAAATGATTATAGCATATTCTTGAGGTAATTATGTTATAATAATAGAGGTATGTCTGCAGAAGAAGTATTAAAAAATAGTGAGAAATTGGCGCTGGGTGGAGGTTCGGTTGTTTCACACGTAAATGGAAAAAATTTAGGGAACAAAAAGGCTAAAGGACTAAAATCTTTTGGTGCGGCTGGGTTTATTACTGTGATGATTATAGTTTTTGCTGTGATTTTTGGTTCTGGCAGTTTGATTCCTTCTGCAATTTCAGAGAGACTGATTGAGGAAACGGATGTACAATATGCAGACGCAGTAAAAAGCAAGGAAATCGTATTTCAGCAAGCCCTATATAATGGTCAAGTGCCAGAAGATACGGCGAAAAATCTGAAAGATAATGGTGTATTGGTTGGTTACCTAGAAGATGGTGAGTTTGTAGAGAGTAATCAGAGTAGTAATGAGTTAGTCTTAAAGATGCAAGATACGATAATTGCTGCTGACAATTTTATAAATGAAGTTGACAATAATATTGAGCTTTATGATGCTTTTACCGAGGCAACTTATTCTAGGGCGGCTTATTATTATGATGATTCCGCAAAGGAGGTTTTTAAAGAAATAGGTACTTCTAGAGATAATTACACCGAGGATTCAGACTTTGATGATGTGATGGATTCAAAAGTAGGGAAGGGAAGCGACATAAGTGTTAATAGTGTTTCATTGGTAAAAAAGTCTCGCGTAAACGAACAAAGTGGCAAAGAAGAAACA
>CAYXTS010000032.1:0-7561 GCA_964468665.1 uncultured Candidatus Saccharibacteria bacterium | reverse complement strand
TATAAAGTGCCTCAGGATGTTGAGGCGGATGATAAATTGATTGGGCCGTTTAGTTTTCGGCAGTTTGTTTATCTTTTGATTGCGGCGGGATTGATTGCACTAGCGGTGTGGCTTTTTCAGTTGTTTCCGTTGCTTGCGATTATTCCTTTGCTTCCGACGTTGCTTTTCATAGCATTGGCTTTGCCATTAAAGAAGGACCAACCGATGGAAACGTATCTTGCGGCGATAGTTTCTTATTATTTAAAACCACACAATAGGATATGGACACCTGGGCAGAGAGAGTCAACGATTAAAATTACGGCTCCTAAGATTGTGGAAGAGCATAGAACAAGAGATATTACTGGCGAGGAAGCTACACATAGATTGTCGTTTTTGGCTGACATAGTCGATACTGGTGGTTATGCAATAAAAGGGGCTGGAGCGAATCCGATGAGAGAGGATTTGTATGCGGAGGCAACTACTGCGGTTGATATGTTTGAAACTAATCATTTTAATGATTTGGAAAATACGATTGCAAAGGACGAGAATGAGAGGCACGAAGAAGTTATAAAAGAAATGAGAGATGCGATTCAGGAAAATGAAGAGGCGAAATATGAAGGGCTGGACCAAGAAGCGATAAGTAAATATAGTTTTAATGATGATATCTCGTTTGACTCTCCAGTGGTGGTACAGCCGAATTCTTTAGTTGCGGAAAAGCCTGTGGAAAAAACGAATAGAATTGAACAAAAAAGGACACAAGAAAATGAAACAATTGCGGCAAAACCTAGTATAATGGAATTAGCAAATAATACTGATTTTTCTGTTGCAACGATTGCTAAAGAAGCTAATAGAATAAATGAAAGGGATGAGGGCGAAGTTTTCATATCGTTACATTAGATTATGAATCCACAACAAGAATATCAAAATAATCAAAATATGGTGCCGCAGGCTGGGGCGCCCCAGATGGTTATGCCAGAGCAACCCGTAAATCAGGAGGCGTTTAGTTTAAATACAAATGCTCCACAGATAATGATGCCAGGACAGCAGGTTGGGCAGAATTCTGATATGGCGGCTAATTTGGGTTCTGTAGCGATGGCGGCGAATCAGGCTGCTCCGGTTTCTCCAAATAAAGATATTCCAACCTCTACTCAGTCTACTTTGTTAATTTCTGAACTTAGGGATAATGTGGTGATTATGAAGGACGGTTCGTTTAGGGCGGTGATAGCTTGTAAGTCTATAAATTTTGATTTGATGTCGGATATGGAGAGGGAGGGTGTGGAAATTTCTTATCAGGATTTTTTGAATTCGTTGAAGTTTACGACACAGATTTTAGTGCGTTCACAGAGAGTGGATATTGGTCCGTATATTGAAAGACTTTCCGAGATACGTCGTAACAACGATAATATGCTGCTTGGGGTATTGATGGATGATTATATTAATTTTATTGATGCTTTGTCGCAAGAAGCAAATATTATGGACAAATCATTTTTTATAGTGATTCCTTATTATACTTCTGTTGATGCGGAAAAGGTGATTCAGCAGACAAAAAACTTCTTTAAATCATTTTCTAAAACTAAGGCACCAGAGGTAACGAGGATTGATCGAGCTACATATGAGAAGGCTTTAGCTGAGTTGACAAATAGAGTAGATACGGTGATGGCGGGGTTGTTTAGAGTTGGGGTGAATTCGGTGAGATTAAGTACAAAGGAGCTAGCTGAGTTGTATTATAACTTTAATAATCCTGATACGGCTGTGAGGGAGCCTTTGGTAGATTTTTCGAGATTGGCAACGATGTATGTTAGAAAAGGAGAGAAAGGAGTTGAAGGATGAGTAGAAAGCGAAGACAGCTGACTGCGGCTGAGATAGCGGCACAAGCTGAGGCGATGGAAGCAGCGGAAATTCAAAGAGCATTTGAGCAAGGAACGAATACCTTGAGGGATTTGATTTCTCCTTCGGCAATTGAGATACATTCAGATTATTTTAGGTTGGGGAACAAATATGGTAGAACACTATATATATACGGATATCCGAGATCTTTGTATACGGGGTGGATATCACCGATAATTAATATTGATGAAGTGGTGGATGTATCCATGTATATCTATCCGGTGGAATCTGCGGTAGTGATGAAAAATTTGAGAACCAAAGTAACACAGCTTGAGGCGTCGATGAATTTGAATATGGAAAAAGGGAAAGTACGTGATCCGGAGCTTGAGGCAGCGATTACTGATGCCGAGGAATTGAGAGACCAATTACAGGTGGGTCAGGAGAAGTTTTTCCGTTTTGGGTTGTATGTGACTATTTGGGCGGATTCTTTGGATGAAATGAGGTTTGTACAACAGAAGATTGAAACTATTTTAGGGCAACAGATGATATTCTCTAAGGTTGCTAATTCACAGCAAGAACAGGGTATGAATTCTACGATGCCGCAATGTACCGATCAGTTGCAAATACGAAGGAATATGAATACTGGTGCTGTATCTACGTCTTTTCCGTTTACTTCGGCTGATTTGACTCAAGATAGAGGCATTTTGTACGGAATTAATCTACACAATAATGGATTAGTGATTTTTGATAGGTTTTCTTTGGAAAATGCTAATATGGTGGTGTTCGCCAAGTCTGGTGCTGGTAAATCGTTTACAGTGAAACTTGAGGCGTTAAGATCGATGATGATTGGAGCGGAAATTTTGATTATTGACCCGGAGAACGAATACCAGAAATTATGTGATGCGGTAGGCGGGTCTTATATGCGGTTGTCTCTTAATTCTGACGTGAGAATTAATCCATTCGATTTACCTAGAGTTGTGGATAGTGAAGATGCTAATGATGCTTTGAGAGCAAATTTGGTGACTCTACACGGTTTGTTTAGGTTAATGCTAGGTGGAAACCAGGTTTCAGCTGGTGGGCAGGTGGTACCTGCGCTAACGGCGAATGAAGAGGCGGATCTTGATCAGGCCTTGATTGATACCTATGCGAGAGTAGGTATTACTTCGGATCCTTTGACGCATCAATCTACTCCGCCAACGATTGCGAATTTGTATGACACGCTTTTACATATGGAGGGAACTGGACCGCAACTTGCACAGAGGCTTCGTAAATATACGACAGGAACGTTTGCTGGGATTTTTTCACAGCAATCAAATATTGATATTAATAATCAGATGGTAGTGTTTAATATTCGTGATCTTGAGGATGAACTTCGGCCAGTAGCGATGTATATTGTATTGTCGCATATTTGGAATATCGTGAGAGCAGAGCAGAAGAAGCGATTACTTATAGTGGATGAGGCATGGCAGTTGATGCAATATGATGATTCAGCAAATTTCTTGTTTTCTTTAGCAAAAAGAGCACGTAAATATTATTTGGGTCTAACGACTGTAACCCAAGACGTAGAGGATTTTATGGGTACGAAGATGGGAAGAGCAATTGTGGCGAACTCATCAATACAGCTATTATTGAAACAGTCTACTTCGGCGGTTGATGTTTTGTCTGATGTGTTTAAGCTGACTGAGGAAGAGAAGAGACGTTTGGCTAATTTTCCGGTGGGGCAGGGATTGTTCTTTGCTGGGTCAAATCATGTACATGTTCAGATAATTGCTTCGGAAACTGAAGAAAGCTTAATTACAACGAGTCCTGGCAAAAAATAATATGATATAATATATAGTATGGTAGGTCAGAGTATTTTTCGGCGGTTGTTGTACGTTTTTGTTGCTGTGGTTTTGGGGTTTTTGGTGCCAGCGTCAGTATATGCAGATGTGCCGGATTGTGCTAGCAAGGAATGGCTGGAGATAGCTGCACCAAACGATATTTTGTTCTATTGTCCTCAGCTTAAAAATAATTGTGAATCATCTTCAAATGGCATTTACAAAGGCGCTCAATATTCTTTTTCGGATGATGAACTGAAAAGATTGTGGTGGGCAGCATCTGCGGAGGAAGATCAGGCAGGCGAAGCTGGTATAAAGACAGAACTTAGTTTTTTTGCTAATTATTATGAAGAGAGTGGCGGTGAACCTGGAAATACGCAAGGACTGATTGATCGAATAACAGAAAGATATTTTGCACCTGAACATAATCATGGTTGGTTTGCTACTGTGACAGGACAAGCTTATGAAACTGGTCGGGCTGGAGATAGGACTTTTGGGGAGCCAACTGGTGAGCAGATATCAATAGCAAAAGATATATTGAATGGCGGAAATCGGACAATTCCGCCCGAAATAGACGAACATGATAGCATATCAGACATTAAGAATGCTACTAATGATGGAGTGGCAATTGATAAATCTGACAGAAGTCAGTATATTTCTGGTAAAACTATTATAAATAACAAAATGGGTTCTACCTATACTTTTTACATTTGGGCTAATGGTGAGAAAAAATGCACGAATGGAAAGATTTGTGCGGATCCTTTTGGATACAAAAGTAATGCTCCATCTGGTTCCTATTCTGAGGTAACTGCGACAAATGCTAATTATGCTGGAGCGCAGGTTTGGTCGGATGCCGAAATGCAGGCAATTGAAGCGAACCGGGCAATTTATGAAGAGGCGGCGGATAAATATGATTTTCCTTGGCAAGTGCTAGCTGTGCTGCATAGTCATGAAACGGGTTTAAGACGATATAATCCAGATAATGGGCAGGGAGTTTATCAGTTGTATTCTTATACGGATGGTGGTAGGAATGCAAATAGATTTGAACCAGCTTCGGAGATTTCAGAGGATGAGTTTAGGAGGCAAACTATAATTGCAGCGGAAGTTGTGAGTGGTATGGTGGGCGATTTGAACGAGTCTGGTAATATAAAGAGACTATTTTTCCTATATAATGGGACTTCGCAAAAATATATAGATAAGGCATTGGCGATGGGCTTTTCTGAGGAGGAAGCTAAAAATGGTGAGGGGTCAGCTTACGTGATGAATCGTTATGATGAGCAGCGTGATCCAACTAGTTCAAAAATGAGTGCATTGTGGCCGGGTAGATATGTAAAGGATGGAGTGTATGATAGTAGTTCTACGTCGAATGGATTTGGTGCGTTTGTACAGTATGAAGCGTTGGCGGGAAGTGGCTCGTATTGTTCTGGTGGTGGAGGTGGGACGATTGCTGAAACGGCAATTTTATTATCGTGGGATGGAAATAGGAGCCATAGTAAAAGTGATCCTAAACCAGAATATGTAAAGGCAATGAAGGAAGTGAATGCTTATCAAGAACCTTGTAGTGGAAAAGGGGTTTGCGCGCCAATAGGAGCCAGCTGCGATCAGTTTGTTGCTACGGTTTTGAGATATTCTGGGGCTGATAAGAATTTCCCAATTTTTGGTCCTGGTGAACAGGAAAGTTATATTTTGAATCATCCTGATATGTATATGAAAGTTGAAACAAATAATGACGTTGCTAATTTGCAACCAGGAGATATTTTTATAACGACTAATAGTGCGAAGCATATTTATTTGTATGTTGGAGATATAAACGGCTCTCCAGCTCAAGCTTCGGCGTCGTTCAATGATAGGACAGGAGAGCATTTTAATGGTGTTTATTTCACCGATGGTGGTGGAAGTAGGTTTTATAATGTTTATAGGAGAATTAATATATGATGAGGGATTTTCTTTATAAACATAGACGAACAGTTTTTTGGGGGATGATTGTAGGATTATTATTGATTGTTGGTATTAGCGTGTTTTTTATTGTGAAGGATAGAATATATTCGGCGAGGGTAGATATATTGGTTACGCCGTCAATTGCCAAAGTTAAAATTGATGACCATGAATATAGTACGATGGGAGAATATAAAATTAAACCTGGAGAATACGAGGTTGAGGTGAGTGCTGATGGTTTTGTATCAAAGAAAGAGAAAATTGTAGCCATAAAGGATGAAATTACTAATGTGCAAGTTTTTTTGGATCCGGTGGAGAGTAATGCAGATTGGTATAATGAGCATCCTGGAGATGGTTTGATTTTGGGAGAGATACAGAGTAATATTGCAGCACAAGCTGTACAGGCCCTAAAAGAAAAGAATCCAATTCTGAATGAATTGCCGCTCGAAATTGATTATTATACACCTAATTTGGCAGGGCGTGTGCATTATACGATAAGTTATCAATTAAATGACGAGAATAATGGGTTTAGTGTCCTTGTGATAGATTATTCTGGTGGGAATTATGATAATGCGATTTTGCGATTAGAGAATTTGGGATTTGATATGAGTCGGTATGAGATTGAATATATCGATGAATCTGAAGAAGATGATTGGGGTTATGCGGGATAGTTTGGCACTCTTGCATTTGGAGTGCTAATGATATATAATATATATTATGTCTAAACGTGATTATTATGAAATTCTTGGTGTATCAAAGAACGCATCTGATGATGAGATAAAAAAGGCCTATCGTAAGCTAGCAGTGAAATATCATCCTGATAAAAATCCAGGAGATAAGGAAGCTGAGGCAAAGTTTAAGGAAATAAATGAAGCCCATGATGTGCTGTCGGATAAACAAAAGCGTGCGAGATATGACCAATTTGGCCATGCTGGAGTAGGCGGTGCAGCGGGGAATCCTTTTTCTGGTGGTGGAAATCCGTTTGGTGGTGGGTTTAATTATAATGGTCAGACTTTTAATTTTGACTTTGGTGGTGGACTTGATGATATTTTGGGAAATATTTTTGGATTTGGCAATGGAGGAACGAGACGACCGAGGCGAGGAGCAGATTACCAAACATCAGTTACGGTTACTTTTGAGGAGGCGATTTTTGGGACAACCAAGAAAGTATCGGTGAATGGCGAAGAAATGAAAATTAAGATTCCGGCAGGGATTGATGACGGTATGTCTATTAGGCTACGTGGTAAGGGTGGTGATGCACCAGAAGGTGGTGCGGAGCGTGGGGATTTGTATGTTAAGGTGAGAGTAAAACCACATAAGAGTTTGACTAGAGAGGGCGCAATCATATTATCTGAAGAAAAAATTGATATGGTGGATGCGGCGCTTGGTTGTGAGATAGATGTAGAAACTGTAGACGGGAGTATTACTATGAAGGTACCAGCTGGGACGCAGTCTGGAACACCTTTCAAGTTGTCTGGGCACGGTGTGCCGTTTAGGGCTGATGGTGATAGGGGCCCACACATTGTGACTATTATTGTGGAGACCCCAAAGAATTTGAGCCGGAAACAAAAAGAATTATTAGAAGATTTCAAAAAGAGTAAGAAGCGTGGATTTTGGGGATAAGTTTATATGCGGACTCTAGTTTCTACTAGCCCGGTAGAAACGTTTCTGACGATGAGGTCGACGCCATTTGAGGCACGTTCGATGCGGTGAGTGACCCAGCCGGAAGAGTTGCGGACGACTAATGAGTTTGAAAGCAAGCTGCCTTCAATATAAGATTTGGAGCCATCTGGTGAATGATAGATGACTCCGTTTCTTAATAACATTTCTTCTAAGTATCCCATTGGTATATACCTCCTTTATTTTTTATTAGTTTAGACTTCTTGAAAAGAAATTGCAAGCATAGACGAATTTATGGTATAATAGAGGAGGAAATTTATTAATTTGATGTTATTTGTTAACCCGTTGGTATAGAGGAAAATACCAACAAAAACAATTAGAAA
>CAYXTS010000031.1:0-7683 GCA_964468665.1 uncultured Candidatus Saccharibacteria bacterium | reverse complement strand
TATAATTATAGCATGGCAAAGTTATATTTCCGCTATGGCGCAATGGGGTGTGGCAAAACTATGCAGCTACTTCAAGTCGCATTTAACTATGAAGAACGCGGTCATAAAGTTTGCGTGATTAAGCCCAAAACCGACACCAAAAACGGTACCAAACTTTTAACCCGTATTGGCCCAGAGCGTGAAACAAATTTCTGCTTCGATAAAGAAACTGATTTATACAAAGAAATTCTCAAAGATTACTGTGACGTTCAATGTGTCTTGGTCGACGAGGCCCAATTTCTTACCCCCAAACAGGCCGATGAACTTATGCTTGTTACTATTAAGCTCAATATCCCAGTTATGGCTTATGGGCTTCGGCTCAACTTCCGCCGTACAGACGGTGGGTTCGAAGGTGCTACTAGACTTCTGCAAATTGCCCATGATATCGAAGAAATCAAAACCATCTGCGAATGCGGCCACAAGGCTACTCTCAATTGTCGATTCCTAAACGACAAATTGGTTACTGACGGCCCTGATGTCCTCATCGACAACGGCAAGAGCAATATAGAATATCGCGCCCTCTGCCCTTCTTGCTATGAAAAATATTTAACACGGACGGGTGACGACTCTGGAAGGGGCCCCCAAAATGTTTTGCGAAGCAAAAATTTTGGGGAGGGAGAAGAGTCGGCAGGACCCGTCCGGAGGAAAAACTAATGTACATAGTAATCGAAGGCCAAGACGGCACAGGCAAATCTACTCAAGTCGAATTGCTCAAGACTTTTTTTGAAAACAAGGGCAAAGAAGTCGTCACGATGGAAGAGCCAGACGGCGATTTGCCCCAGGCTCACGATTTACACGATATGATTTTGACTCGTGGCTACAAGTTAGAGCCTTTGACAAATGTATTGTTGTTTACGGCAGCTAGGGTTGAACTCTGGAAAAAAATTGCCGAGCCAGTTTTGAGGCGTGGTGGCATTGTGGTTTCTGCTCGTAATTATTGGTCTACCATTGCCTATCAGGGCTACGGCGAAGGCGTTTCTCGTAGCAAAATTATCAGAATTACCAAAGACCTATTACCAGAAAAATATGTTCATCCCGACCACGGCTTTATTTTAACCGTCTCAGACGAAGTCCGTCTAGGAAGACAACAGAATCGTGGTAAAGCCACCGAAACTTTTGAAAAAAAGCCCAACGAATTTCAACAAAGAGTCAATTCCGCCTATCCCAAAATCGCCAAAGAATTTAATCTTGTTCTAATCGACGCCTCCGGCACTATTGAAGAAATTTTTCAAAAAATCACTAGCATTTTTTAATTACTTATGCTAATATGGTACCATGACAAAAACTACGTATAGTAAAACTGCAAGCAAATTATTTTGTCTTATGTCTGGTAGCTTAGTCGGTCTTACTTTTCTTTCTGCTTTCGTTTTATTAGCTGACAGGGTGATTGCCACTGATAATGATACTTCCGTAGATAATATCGCCATCACCGTTCAAACTGCCTGCACCATGTCAGGTAATGGCATGAGTAGTCACAACAAAGAAATAGTTAACGGTACATACGAAAACAACATTGGCACCACAACCCTAAAAGTTATTTGTAATGATAATGAAGGCTTCGCCATTTATGCCATAGGTTTTACAGGTGATAGTTATACTGGTACTAATCACACTAAGTTAGTAGGAGCTAGCACCAACCAAACCATTGCTACCGGTACTGCTACTAGTAGTGCTAGTAGTGTCACATTAAATAGTAGTGACATTTCCAACTGGGCTATGAAACTTACTGCTACGACTGGTACCTACACACCAATTATAGTAGGTAGTACCCAAGATTCAGAAAAAGACAGTAGTACGCCTAACTTCAGCGACTATGCTTCAGTACCAGATGTTTTCACTAGAGTAGCTTATAGGAACTCTGGCACTGATTCTGGTACATCTGCAGAGGGTTCTACTCTTACTACCACTTATGCTGCCTATATCAACGGCACCCAAACTGCCGACACTTATGCCGGCAAGGTCAAATATACCTTAGTGCATCCGAGTGATGAGGCACCTACATCGCCACAAGCCACAGATCTGGTAAGATTTGCTACTATCCAAACGGTGGTAATGTGGTAGGCTCCATGGGCTGCCAGACAGTAAATACCAGCGACACAAGCGCAACATTACTTGCATCCAACTTCAGTAGACAAGGCTACGGCTTCGCCGGCTGGTCCACTACCTTTGATTACTCAGACAGCACTGGCTTCTACGGTCCACAGGAATACATCACCTTTGATGCTGGTACATACACAGGCAGTAATCCTGGTCTATCCCTCTATGCCAGATGGATTAAATCCGCCGGCAACCTCCAGGGCTGGACAGGTTGCTCCTCTCTCGCTAGTGGCGCAGTAACCGCTCTTACCGATCAACGCGACGATGACACCTATGCAGTAGCCAAACTCGCTGATGGTAACTGCTGGATGATAGAGAACTTAAGGTTAGATAATACCAACTCAGACAATAGTACTGGCACGCTCTCTCAGGGTTACGCTACAGGCTTTGCTGGCTTAGCTGATCCAGAATCTCCATGGATCTATAATTCAACTACTGCAAACAGCCTATACAGTACAGATGGTAGTACATCTGTCACCATCTCAGGCAGTAACCCAGCCTACCGTATGCCAAGATATAATAACGTAAATACCCCTTCAAGTGCCTCAGACAGACCCAGTAACCCAACAGCAAATGATGCTACCAACAATACTTCAAACGCCGGTATGTACAGTTATGGCAACTACTACACCTGGACCGCAGCCTCTACAGACACCAGTACTACTTCAGCAGGTGATTACAATACTAAATCTATCTGTCCTACCGGCTGGAGCATACCAAGAGGCGGTAATAAATCCAGAGAATCCACTAATGACTTCTGGACATACATCGTTACAAACCTAAACGGTGGCACTAACCCAGCTAATTATGACAGCAGTACCACTCCATATTACCATGGCTCTACCGAAGGCACTCCAGTATCTAATGCCTTAAGAGCATACCCTAACAACTTTGTCTATTCCGGCTATATCGGCGGTAGTTCGGTGAGCAGTCGTGGCTCAAACGGCGACTACTGGTCGTCTACGGCGTACAGTAGCAACGACGTCTACTACCTGTACTTCCTCAGTAGCCGCGTCAACCCAGGCACGTACGACAGCGACAAGTCCGTCGGAAGGAGCGTGCGCTGCTTCACCCCCGGCACATAGCATAAAATCATTCCTTTAGCTTCTACATCAACATACTAGATTATTTTATGGGCACAAACTAACAAAACTTTATAAAGTTTGCCAAACTTTATAAAGTTTGATATAATATGGTTATGGAAACTTATAGCAAAAAACTCCAAAAAATTCTCTTTGCTACCGGTTGGAGCCAAGAGACCTTAGCCTCCAAATTGGAGATTTCTTTTGTGACTTTGAATAGTTGGGTTAACGCCAAGTCTGAGCCTAGAGACAATGCAAAAGAAAAAATCAATTTAATTTATGCTGATGTTCTGGGTACTGATTTTATTGACGTAAAAGAATTATCTGCCTTTAAAAAACGTGCTCTTACTTGTAAATATACAGTAAAAAAATTAATCTCAGATAGGTCGCTTTTAGAGGATATTACGGTTTCCCTTACCTATCATAGCAATGGGACCGAGGGGAGCACCATGACCGAGAAAGATGTATCGGCAGTAATTTATTATAATCAAACCTTGCGTGGTCGTACCGCAGTAGAACAGCGCGAAGCCATCAATCATCAAACTGCATTGTATTTTTTGTTGGATGAATTGATTGAAGCCGGTGTGGATTTTAAATTCACACCTGAACTAATCAAGGCCGTGCATGTGAGGTTGATGAATGGCATTATTTCGGATGCAGGATGTTATAGGAGCCATTCTGTACGGATTCGGGGCGCCTCTACACCACTCGCAAACTTTATAAAGATTCCTGAGTTGCTAGATAAATGGTGCAATCAGGTAAATGAGGAAACTACTGACGAAATCGGTCTTCTTGCTCGTTCTCACGCCGAGTTTGAAAAAATTCATCCGTTTTCGGACGGGAATGGCCGTACTGGGAGGTTGCTGTTGTTTATTTTGGCTTTGAAGCTTAAGTTAGTACCACCGATTTTAAAGAAAGAGCGCCGTTTTGCGTACTATAAATATCTGGAGCTTGCTCAGACTCGTGAAATAGTAGATCCGCTAGAATATTTTATTGCCGAGTCTATCATAGAGACGGCCGAGCTGATTAACTCATAAGCTGGTGATTTTGATGCTATTTAATTAATTTAATTCTCCGCAAATTGCGAATTATAGAGTTCTGCATAAAACCCGTTTAGTTTCAATAATTTTTCGTGATTCCCTTGCTCCACCACGGCCCCATCCCGCATCACTAGAATCAAATCCGAATTCCGAATTGTAGACAACCGATGCGCAATCACAAACGAAGTCCTACCATGCGTTAGCTTCTCAAACGAATCTTGAATCAATTGCTCGGTACGTGTATCTACGTTTGATGTCGCTTCATCCAAAATCATCATTGGTGGATTTGCTACCATTGCCCGAGCGATGGTAATTAACTGTTTCTCCCCCGCCGAAATATTATCTGAATCTTCGCTAATTTCCGAATGATAGCCATTCGGCAGAGCTTCGATAATATGATCTACATTGCTCGCTTTTGCAGCTTTTTTAATTTCATCAAAAGATGCATGTAGATTTCCATATCTCAAATTATCTTCCACTGTGCCAGAAAACAGCCAAGTATCCTGCAATACCATGCCAAACATTTTTCTTACGTCCGAACGTTTCATTTCTCTGATTGGTACGCCATCGATTGTGATATAACCAGAATTCGGTTCGTAAAAACGCATCAATAGATTAATAATTGTAGTTTTCCCTGCTCCGGTCGGCCCCACAATCGCTACTTTCATCCCGGGTTTTACCTTTACCGAAAAATCCTTTATAATCTGCCGCCCCGAGGTGTATCCAAAATTAACATCATGAAATTCCACCTCACCTACTACATTTTTAGGTACGATTGCGTCCGCCGGGTCGGGTTCTTCTTCCGGTTCATTCAAAAACTCAAAAATTCTTTCACTCGCGGCAAGTAACGATTGCAATGTAGAGGTAGTAGAAGCAATTTCGGTAATCGGACGATTAAATCTAGACACGTATTGGATGAAAGCTTGAATATCGCCAATATTAATCCGACCCTGCACTACAAACATTCCACCAAGAGCGCAAACCGCAACATAGCCTAAATTCGTAAAAATATGCGTCACCGGGAAGGCCAAAGAAGAGAATATTTGAGCTCTCCTGGTTGCTTTTGTGAGCTTTGCGTTAATCACATTAAAATCTTGCAAGGCGGCATCTTCGTAAGAGTTAGATTTTATCACGATTGTGCCAGAATAATCCTCTTCTATCTCGCTGTTCAATTTACCCAGGGTGTTTTGTTGTTCGCGGAAATATTTCTGTGCATATTTCATAATTTTTGCCACAACAATTACCGAAATCGGTACCACTACAAAAGAAATAAGCGACAAGGGCACAGAAATAGTTAGCATTATAATCATGACTCCGACCAAAGTCGTAAGAGACATTGATATATCTGCAATCTCCCTGGACATCGAAGTGGTCAAAACATCAACGTCATTAGACATTCTAGACAAAGTATCACCATACTGATGTTTATCAAAATAAGAAATTGGTAGACGTGTAATTTTATCAAGTATTTTCTTTCTTAGTTCTTTAGTGTATTTAGCAGAAACTACTGCCAAAATATAACCTTGGGCATAGCTTAGTATTGCCGATACCGAGAAAAATATAATTACGAGAACTGCCTTTTTGCCCAGTTCTCCCCAATCAATATCTGGGTATGTATTGACCGCGATTGTGGTCATATCCCCCAAAATTTTAGGAATAAATAAGTTAAAAATTGCCGAGAAAACAGTCAATATTACAGAAATCAAAATCGGAAGTTTATATCCTTTTATCGAAGACAAAAACACTTTAAACGATTTCGTAAGGCTTTTTGGCTTTCCTGCACTACTCTTAGGCATATTCCCCCTTTGGCAACTTTCCAGCCCCAGCCTTCTTTAATTCTAGCGCATATTCTTTCTCCGAAAGTTGTGATTTCACTATTTCTTGGTAAACCTTACAATTTCTTAAAAGATCCAGATGACTACCCTTGCCCACAGCCTTTCCGTTGTCTAGTACCACAATTTGATTCGCGTCTTTAATCGTAGAAACTCTTTGCGCCACAATTAAAACAACAGTGCTAGCTGTAATCTCCTTTAACGCATTACGCAATTTAACGTCAGTTTTCATATCCAAAGCTGAAAATGAATCATCGAAAATAAAAATTTCTGGGTTTTTACATATAGCACGCGCAATCGATAGCCTTTGTTTTTGCCCACCAGAAACATTAGTTCCGCCCTGCGCAATAATATGATTATATTTACTAGGCAACTTTTCTATAAAATTCTCTGCCTGTGCAATACGCGCCGCTTTTCGTACTTGTTCATCCGAAGCCTTTGGCGCACCAAATTTAATATTAGATTTTACGGTGCCGGCAAACAGTACTCCCCTCTGCGGAACAAAACCAATTCTACGCATTAAATCCTTTTTATCGTATTTGTTTACATTTAATCCATTGATTAGTACTTCTCCTTTTGTGGCCTCATAAAAACGAGGAACAAGGTTAATGAGGGTAGACTTGCCAGAGCCAGTCGAGCCAATAAACGCTGTGGTTTCGCCAGCTACAGCTGTAAAAGTAAGATTATCAAGTACTTTTTCGGTAGCACCAGGATAAGAAAAGTCAACATTTTTAAACTCAATCGAAGGAGAACTCTCTGGGATACCTTCTGTTTTGGGAACCCAATGAACTTTGGATTTTTTTGACAAAATTTCGTTTATCCTCTTTGCAGATACATTAGCACGGGGTAATTCTACGAATAAGAGAGACATCATCAAGAACGACATCATTACAAAAGTAACGTATTGTGCAAAAGCAGCCATATTCCCAAGATACGCAAAATCTTTCGTAAGCAACGATATTCCAATCCAAGAGCAAAGCAGAGTCGTGCCATTAAATATAATATTTATTAAAGGATTTTGTAATTCGAGTATTTTATCAATAAAAATTAAAAGTTTAGTCATTCTGTCGTTTTCAGCTTCAAATTTTTCTTTTTCAAGCTTTTCGTTATTAAAGGCTCTAATTACTCTTAACCCAGTCAAATTTTCTCTTGTGATTAATGTTATCTTGTCTACCAGACCCTGAAAAATCTTAAATTTCGGCGCCACAATAGAAAGAATTGTAATAGCAGAACTCAGAATCGCTGCAGCGCCTATAAATATTATCCAAGACATATCAGGAGCTGTCTGTACAGCCATGATGATAGCGATAATACAAAAAAGTGGAGCACGCAACATTATCGACAACATCATGATTGTTGTATTTTGTACAAGAGTTACATCATTTGTGGTCCTGGTTATCAATGAAGCTGTGCTGAAATCTTTTGAGTCTATTAGACTAAAATTAATTACTTTCGTAAAAATGGTTTCTCTAATATCGCGCGCATAATTAGAACCCACTCGCGCAGAGAAATAGCTAGAAACAAGTGAAGCTATGGCGGAAACCGCAGCTATACCAATCATTTTGAGCCCAGTCATCCAAATAAAATCCGTAT
>CAYXTS010000030.1:0-8108 GCA_964468665.1 uncultured Candidatus Saccharibacteria bacterium | reverse complement strand
CTCCAAGATAAGGATTCCCTAGGAGACTCCAGAAAGAAGATCTGGTTGATAGGCTATAAGTGGAAGCATGGCAACATGTGGAGCTGAGTAGTACTAAAAGGTCCATCGCCTTTTTATGTTCTAGGTTCTGGGCAAGACTTAGTGTCGCGCTAGGAACCTAGGAGACTTAGCTAGCAACCGACGTTGGATTAACGTCGTGACGCTTTAAAATCTTTGTTCACCTTATGGACATCAATAGTAATAATTAAGCGTCATTAATTATTACGATTTGGTGCCCATAGCGCTGGGGAAATACCTGTTCCCATTCCGAACACAGAAGTCAAGCCCAGTAGCGCCGATTATACTGCGATAGCGGGAAACTAGGAAGGTGCCAAATTATAAAAAATCCACCCGAAAGGGTGGGTTTTTTGTGTTTTAGAGCCCCCGACTTAGCCGGGGGTTCTAATGGAGGTAATTTAATCAAGGCCAAGATAGGCACGTTGATCTTGGTTGAGGCGGTCGATTTCGATGCCCATTGCGGTGAGTTTGGACTCTGCGACATATCTATCAATGTCATACGGGACATCGTATACCCTGTTTCTAAGTTCGCCGCAATGTTTGATTATGTAATCCAGGCCGAGTAATTGGAGAGAAAAGCTCATATCCATTATTTCGGCTGGATGCCCATTGCCGGCGGCGAGATTCACTAATCTACCTTCGGCTAAAACATTCAGCGTACGATTGTCTGGCAAAGTGTAACCAGTAATGTTGTTGCGCCGTTTTTCTATCTTTTTTGAGATGGCTTCTAGCTTTCTGACGTCGATTTCGACGTCGAAATGGCCAGCATTGGCCAAAAAGGCATTATTTTTCATGAGTTTGAAGTGTTCGCCGATGATGACTTTTTTACAACCGGTGGATGTAATAAAATAGTCTCCAAGCGGGGCAGCTTGCTCCATTTTCATGACTTGGAAGCCGTCCAAATTGGCCTCAATGGCTTTTATGGGGTCTATCTCTGTAATAATCACATTGGCGCCCATGCCGCGTGCTCGCATGGCAATACCCCTACCACAATAACCGTAACCGGCAACTACTACGGTATGTCCAGCAACCAGGGTGTTTGTTGTATGCATGATAGCATCCCAAACAGACTGCCCTGTGCCATATTTGTTATCATAATAATGCTTACAACAAGCATCATTAATATCTATCATTGGAAATGGTAGTGTACCTGCTTTTTCGCGTTGATGCAGGCGTAGGATTCCTGTAGTAGTTTCTTCGCAGCCACCGAGGACTTTCCATTGAGCATAACGTGGTAGTAGACAATAATTTTCCAATAAGTCTCCACCGTCATCGATAATGAGATCTGGTTTATTGTTTAGCACCATACGTAAATGATATTGGTATTCTTCCAGGTTAACTCCGTGCATGGCGTATACTTCTATACCTAAATCATTGAGTCCGGCAGCAACGTCGTCTTGGGTAGATAGAGGATTGCAGCCGGTGGCATAGACTTTTGCGCCAGCAGCTTTGAGGATTGTGGCTAAATAGGCGGTTTTTGCTTCCATATGAATAGACATGCCTATTTTTAGCCCAGTAAAAGCTTGTTTTTCGGTTAGTTTTTGGCCGATTTTGGTGAGCGTGGGCATAAAATCTTTTACCCATGCTATCTTTTGTTTGCCCTGTTCGGCTAGTGAAGTATCTCTTATGATTGACATGTAGTCACCTCCATTATAAAAATACTAAGATACTCAGGTCTTCTGTGATTATTATACCATAATTATAGAGGTGGATGGATACAAAATAGGTGTTGTAAAAATTACAACACCTATAATGATTGATGTGTTTAAAGGATTATTCTTCTTCGGCCTCTTCGATGGTTTCTTTAATGGCGGAGAGAAGAGAATCTTCGACATTTTGTTTCTTTTTCTTAGGTGTAGATTTTTGTAGGATAATATCTATCTCGTAACCTGTGAGTTTGGAGGCGAGGCGAACGTTTTGACCTTGCTTGCCAATAGCAATAGACTGTTGATCTTCTGAAACATAGACTTTGGCTTTTTTGCCGTCGATTTCTACCTTGATGATTTCGGCTGGGCTAAGGGCTTCTCGGATGTATTCTGAGGCATTGTCGCTCCAGTTGATAATATCAATTTTTTCTCGGTCACCGATTTCATTCATGACGGCTTGGACACGGATACCACGACCGCCTACAAATGTACCAACGGGGTCTACACCTGGGACGGTGGACATGACGGCGATTTTGGTGCGGCGACCAGCTTCGCGGGCGATGCCACGGATTTCTACGCTACCGTTTTCTACTTCTGGGACTTCTTGGCGGAATAGACATTCGATAAACTTGGCTGAACCACGAGAAACGATAAGTTGAGCTCCACGTTCGCTACGTTCGATGTTTTTGATATAAACTTTTATACGGCTACCAACCGTGTAGTATTCTCCATCAATTTGTTCTGATTTGGGCATGATAGCGTTGGCGTGGCCAAGATCAATACGTACTAGTTTTGGTTCGACACGAGAGATAGTACCGGTGACGATAGTGCCGATTTTGTCTTCGAAGGCAGAAAGGACGGCGTCGTTTTCGGCTTCTCGGAGGCGTTGGACAACGACTTGTTTGGCGGTGCCAGCGGCAACACGGCCAAAGCTAGTAACCTTGACTTTTTCTTCGACGACGTCTCCGACTTTGGCGTCTTTACCAGCTTCGCTAGCTGGGATTTCGGTGGATGGATTGTAAGCAAGTCCATCTTCGATAACTTCCCTAGCAATGTAGACATCGGCTTCGCCGGTTTTGGTATTTAAAATGGCACGGACATTCATATCGCGGTCACCATTGTCCTTACGCCAGGCGGCAGCAATAGCTTGTTCAATAATGCTGAGTACGACATTTTTGGGTAGACCTTTTTCTTCGGCTATGATGTCTACCATAGTGGACATTTGTTTTAAATCTAGATTTTCCATTTGATTCCTCTCTGACGGGTCCTGTCGCCACTTTTTCCCCATTCTCGTCAAGCTCGAATGGGGTCCCCAAAGTGGCACCACCCGTCATGTTAAATTAAACTAAAAAACCGCCTCTATTCCAAGAGTCGGTTAAATCTGTATGTTTTGATTATAACAAAAAGTTGAAAAATTGTAAAGAAAAAGTCTTGACAAAAGCATTAGAATTATGTATATTGGTTTGTATAAAGGTTATACAAAAAATAAAAATATAAAAAGGAGCAAAAATGTTAAAAATAAAAACAAAGAAACGTTTCTTGGCGTCTATGCTAGGAGCGACGGCTGTTGCGCTGCCAGTGATTGGCGGTGTTGCTGGTCTGGTGGGGGGAAATAATACGTTTGCGGCGGCGAGTAATTTCGATCAAATTCCAGATGAGAATTTAAAAGAGTGTATAAGAACTGTATGGTCTTATGAAAAAGGTACAGTATTTCCTACTTCAGTGTCGAATGAACAGTTGGCGAGTCTTCATAATTTTGGGCGATGGAATGGTAAAACCAACGAATATCCTTGCGGAGGAAAGAGTATACATAGTCTGGAGGGTGTTAATTTGCTAACTGGTATGACAGAACTCACTGTAGATAGGAATAGTATAGAATCGATGGATTTATCCAATAATAAAGCCCTAACACAGCTAAATGCCAAAAATATGACTGATGATGCCGTAGGTGCTGAAGCTACTACCACTATGAAAGGTGTTTTAAAGTCTGTGACTTTACCTTCTGGCTCAGCACTTTCTGGTGTCACGTTGAGATGGAATGCGTTAACCTCAATCGATGTTTCTGGTGATACTGGATTGAATTATCTTGATGTACGTGGAAATAATATAAGCACAGTCAAGGGCTTGGAGAATAATTCAAATATAGTTGGGGTAGCAGTTATGAATAACAAAATTACCTCATTGGATATTTCTAAGAATACAAAACTTGAAGCATTGAAGGCTCAAAATAATCCACTTGATAAGTTGGATATTACAAATAATAAGATAATGTATAATTTACAGTTGGATGCGGATGATTTAGTTTATACCGGTGTGGCACCAGTGTATAATTTAAGTACTGAGAAATTTACTTATGATTATAGTGATTTTGATTTTATTAACGATACGATTATGGTTAGTGGTGTAGAAAAACAGGGAAATAAGGAATATGTGTCTGTTTCTGGAAGTAAGAATTACGAAATATTTAATTTCGACGAAGACAGCATGACACTGGTTGCTAATAAGCATGGAATTAGTCAATATGCGAGAGTATCGCAAGACACGAATCCCAGTCCGGACGCTTCAGCGATTAACGATCAGAGATCTGATTTTTATGATAACCATTACCTCCTTGAGCTTTATGGCGGTGTAAAGCACGGTGATGATGCTCACGCTTCTGGTGCTATGCTTGTGCCATATCCAAACTATGAGGGTGCGCCTGATGAAGTTCAAACCTTGGTTTGTAGCATGATGAATAGTGATTCTTGCTCGGTGGTGATACCTACAATTGAACGTGAAGGGTACACTTTGCTTGGTTGGGCAGATGAACCTACGGCTACTACGCCAAAATACAATTCTGGTGATACTATGAACATCACTGGTTACACAGAAATCTTTGCAGTATGGGCTAAGTATGTATTAGACTTTGACGCAAATGGTGGTAATGGTGCTCCTGATAGAATTGGTTGTACACCAGAAAGTGGTGAAGCTTGCCAAGTAACTGTCCCAGATACTAAACCAACCCGTGATGGCTATACCTTCCTTGGTTGGGGTACGAAGAAGGATGACACCGAAGCGAAGTACAAACCAGGTGACAAAATCAAATTAACTGGCAATACTGTACTCTATGCAGTATGGGCGGCCAACAAGAATGTACCAGGTACTCCTGATACTGGTGCTAATACCAAAGAGAACATTGTGGCAAATACCGTAATAATGCTATCGATGTTACCAATCGCTGGTCTAGGTATGATGCTAGGTATGAAAGTTCTACGCAATAAGAAATCACATAGAAAGTTTGATAACTAATAGCTAGAATGCCTCAAAACACCTTGGGATATATCCCAGGGTGTTTTTGACGTGGGTTAATTCTTGACGATTCTTAGCATTATTGGTATAATAGGGGTAGTTAGATTTACTTGTAATAAAAAAGGAAATTATGAATAAAAAAGAGGAAGAGCGACGTGCCCGGCTCTTAAAATCAAGGGCAGAAAGGTTGCCAGATATCAAAAAACAGTTTGAGGCAGCTCAGAATCGGAATTTTAATTCTAATTTTCAGCCAGGGGGGAAAGATGCAAAGGCTGTGAAAGTGACAAAAAAGGCAACAAAAAAGGTAGCAAAAAAGCCAGCTCAGGCATCTGTTACTTCAAAAGCGAAGCTTGAGGCTGAAAAACGAAAGGTTAAACTGTCTGTAAATACCAAAAAGGGTGACATGGTGCATCATCAGAGGATGCTTTCTCAGGATGTTAATGCGCAGGCGACACAGCATATTATTGGTATACCGGTAAATAAATCTCGCTATAATGGATATGATGGCGAGCAAGTGACCAATGCAAAACTAAAATCTGCTCGTCCGGATGCGGATTCGGTGCGGATTATTCCGATTGGTGGTATGGGGGAATTTGGTATCGGTAAAAATATGACGTTGATTGAGTACAAGTCTGAAATACTGGTGGTGGATATGGGCGTGTTGTTTGCGGAGGATGATTATCCTGGCGTAAACTACATGATTCCAGATATAAAATATCTGGAAGATAATAGGGATAAGGTAAAGGCAATTTGTTTTTCACACGCGCATCTTGATCATATTGGAGCATGTAGACATCTGTTACCGATGTTTAATCCTTTGACGCCAATTTATGGGACTGACTTTACCATTGGCATGATTAAAAAGCAGATGTCTGAGCTAGAGGACGTACCGGATTTGAATTATCAGGTAGTGAATCCTTTTAAACACGAAAAAATTCAGGTAAGCGAACATTTGTCGGTGGAGTTTATTCATGTTTTACACTCTATTCCTGGTAACACAGCGCTTGTGGTGAGGACGCCAAACGGGGTGATTTATATGTCTGGTGACTGGCGACATGAGGAAAAACCGATGGGGGTACAGACAGATTATGAACGGATTGATGAAATTGTGAAGACTGAGGGAATTGATTTGATGTTAAATGAGTCTACGAATATTGATTCTCCGGGGCGACATCCGCATTCTGAATATGATGTAGGTGAAAATTTGGGACGCGTGATGGATCACTACGTAAACGGTAGGGTGATTATTTCCTGTTTTTCTTCTCAAATATCAAGAATTGAGTTGGTATTAAAGGAGGCGGCTAAGCGGGGACGCAAGGTTGCGTTTTCAGGGTTTTCAATGATAAACAATGTGGAAGTGGCACTTAGAGCGAAGGCGATTAAGGTACCAAAGGATACGATTATGAAAATGGAAGATATAATTAAGCTTCCAGATGAAAAGGTTTGTATCGTTTGTACTGGTAGCCAAGGTGAGCTAAATGCGGTGCTTAATCGGATGGTGACAGGGGCACATAAATATATCAAAATCAAACCTACGGATACGATTGTATTTTCTTCCAATCCGATTCCAGGAAATGAGCCGCATGTGGTAAATACTGTGGACGGGTTATTGCGTGAGGGGGCACAGGTAATTCAAAACGGTAAAACCCATCTTACCAATATTGGTCCTTTGCATTTGTCAGGGCATGCTTATTATGAAGATCATGTTGAGTTTGTGACAAGGCTGAACCCGACCAATTATTTACCGTATCACGGCGAGTTTTATATGCTTGAACATAATGCAGAGATGGCGGAGAATGTGGTTGGTATTCCGAGGGAGCGAATTTTGATTTGTGATGATGGGGATGTTGTTGAATTTACAAAAGATAAGAAGATTCGCAAAGCTGGACGAATTCAGGTAGGAAATAAGCTTTATGACGATGCAGACCAACTAGTGCATGAGGCGGTCGTGAAGGACAGGATTCATATTTCTAGGGAAGGGATTTTTGTGATTGTGCTGACACTATCTAAGAAAACTGGGCATTTAATGAAAACTCCGGATATTGTGTCTAGGGCTTTTATCTATCTTGATAATTCTGAGGAATTGATTGGCAAGATTCGGCATTATTTGCGTCAGAAAACTGATAAATCTATATCAACTGACCCAGAAATGAAGGTATTAAAAGAGGAAATCAAAGAGGATATTACACATATCTTATTTGATGCAACTGGGCACACGCCGATTGTGATACCGGTGATAAATAAGGTATAATGAATTTATGTATGATATCGTGATTATTGGTGCCGGTATGGCGGGGCTGACTGCGGGAATATATACTGGGAGAGCTGGGAAAAAGGTGCTAGCTATAGAGTCTGGCGTGATTGGTGGACAGATTGTAAGTGCACTTGCTATTGAAAATTGGCCAGGTGAAATGAACATATCTGGTAGGGATTTAATGGATCGGGTTCGTGAACAAGCTATTAAATCTGGTGTTGAGATTAGATATGAAGAGACCATGAATATTGTGAAAAACGGGAATGAATTCATGGTGGTGACAGATGAGAATGAGCATAAATGTGAGGCCGTGATTATAGCGACTGGTACGGAGCCGCGCAAGATGAGTGAGAAGCAGACTTTGAGTGCGGGGGATAGACCTATTTCGTATTGTGCAACTTGTGACGGGGCTTTGTACAAAGATAAAACAGTGGTAGTGGTTGGAAGTGGTAATACCGCAAAACACGAAATGAAGTATCTTGAAGGAATTTGTAAAAAAGTTCTCCATGTCCATCATGATGAGCCGATTCCGGAGGAGGCAGAGGCGGTGTTTGTGGCGATTGGACGAGTGCCGAGTACGGATTTTGCGAAGGAATTAGTAAAAATAGATGACGATGGGTACATAGTGGCTGGTGAGGATTGCGAAACTTCTTGTCCTGGCGTGTTTGTGGCGGGGGATTGTCGGACGAAATTAGTAAGACAGCTAGTGACCGCAGCGGCAGATGGGGCTGTGGCCGCCGAAGCGGCTGCTAAGCATTTGGGTTAATTTTGCGGATTCACCTCAAAAAAAGTGTGGTATAATAATTGAGTGGCCGGGTGGCGGAATTGGTATACGCGTTCGACTTAAAATCGAATGGGGAAAC
>CAYXTS010000029.1:0-8244 GCA_964468665.1 uncultured Candidatus Saccharibacteria bacterium | reverse complement strand
CATCCGTACGAGAACGTGTGGATGGATTACCTCCTTTCTTGAGAAGGAATTGATGAGTCTGAAACAGTAATGTCGCAGATATCTAGGTCGGTTACGGTTATGGTTTGCAAGCTTGAATCATAACAGCTCTGGTTTTACCAGACGTAACATTAAGCTTTACACTGAAAGATGAAAATTGCACAACTAAGTTGTTAAACAGATCTCCGCCCGTCCGGGCGGATTTTTGTTAAATAAAAATATGAATATTGATCCTGAAAAATCTAAAAACGACAAAAGCCTAAATTTCTATCACTAGCCCCAAGTGATCCGAAACCACATCGTTTATTACCTGGAAATCCCGCACTACCATGCTATCATTCACAAGTATATGATCGCAGGCTATTTTTTTGTCAAGTTTCAGCCCAGATAGAGTGCTTTTTACACCGTATTCTGCGGTCAAATCTCTCAAGAATCCTAGCTCTCGCATCGCAAGGGAATCATGAACAAGATTCAAATCACCACACATTACCACCGGTCCATCGATTTTTTCTATGAGTGCCCCCATCGTCTTCATTGTTTCAACGGATCTTTTATCGCCCATAGAATCTGGCGCCCATATCCCGTGATAGTTAACAATATTAAGTCCACTCATGAGCTTAGCTATTTGCACTGTACCAGCATGGTTTTTTAAATCCTCAAGGCTCTTAACGACTCTGTATTCGCCATAGATAGTCTCTGTTTGCCTATGGACTATCTCCTCACGAGACAAAATCACATTACCTTGTTCAATCTGTCCACCAGATAGTATTTTTATCCCCCAATTCGAGCTCCGGAAATCATGTTTTAGGCCAGTAAGTGATTTTATCTGTTCTACAGTTACGCAGAACTTCCTCAAGAACTCGTCTTCGTCACTCCATGCCGCCTCTTGCAAGCAAATGAGATCAAAGCGGTTTTTACTAAAAAACCTCTCCAAGCGCCCAATCACTCTCCCCGACCAAATATTGAGTTGTAATATTCTCATCTATTGTCTCCTGCGCCATGCAATAGATTTCTCTGATAACGACTTTCCAACTTTTCGAGATTGCCAGAAGCTATTTCGGACAATGGTATATCCAGGTAACGTGATAGGGAAGCAACATACCACAGTACATCACCTAGCTCTTTTGCCACGGCATCATAATCCTCTTGCTCAAACTTACCACTTTTGTCTCTTAGAATCTTTTTGATTTTGTCTGCCGTTTCTCCAGCTTCACCTGTTAGGCCCAGTACCTTTTCTATAAATCCGACAGAAGTGTAGTCCTTCGTCGCCTCTGCTAAATCGTACTTTGCCGCTCTTTTTTGATACTCATCAAAATCCATGTCGCCTCCTTTTACCGAACTATTATATCACACTTATAAATGTGAATTTGCCGATTCCATTTCGACAATTTTTCATCATGCTATCCCTGTAAATTCTATGCTTATGCTTCAATATCTTGACAAAACTAATAAGACTGCGTCATGGAACGCAGCAATCAATTCCGCCGCAGATGCAGTGGTGGAAGAGCTGCTCGCAAGAGCGAGCGACGGGAGGTTACAAAGGGAGGACAACAGAGCCTGTGTAGTTGACTCCGGCGCCTGCATAGGGATTGAACCTATGGTCTTTGGTTCAGAGTCCCTGTTGCACGAATTGCGCAACAGGGGATTTATTGTTAGGAGAAAAGGGGGGGCATATCAATATTCATGTAACCCCCCCCCAACACCCCCGGCACGGCATATTTGCCTCGCCGGGGGCTTTTTCAGGCCTAAGTTTCTACCGTTCTCTTTCAGCTAGTGCTCCTAGCGTCCTTTTGCCATGACCCTGCTCCCTTTTTCTTAATTCGTGTCTTACTGCTTTTATGAACTCAGTGAACCCTCCATCTCTCTTTTCGCTGGGAGGCAATTTCCTAAAGGCATTATCTATCTCTGATAATTGCGCATATGGCATATTACGGATTGCTGACATGAAGTCAGCGTACTTTGTCCCCACGGGCGCATCTTTGCACCACTCCAGTATCATGCTATCGGCATAATCAACTAGCTCTTTGAATCCACTGGCCTTGCCGTATTTATCTTGATTGAAATAATGGGTGTTGTGGTTAAGCGAAGAGTCAACCCCCAAAGTTTCCTCTCTTAACTTGCCCCCAACACTAAACAGTCTAGCAATCTTGCCAGAAGGAGTATCCCAGCGGTCGTTAATCGCCGCAAGATCCACCGAAACCGTACCGACTGTGTTGATTGGGTCACGATTGAGGTCATCTGCCGGTGCATTAGGTGCTCTACCTTCACGGTCTAAACGTATTGCGCTAACCTTGTCCATTGTTTCGGGGTCATAGTAGTTTTTGTCTTCGTTCACTTTTTTGAAGTCTGGCTTATAAGGGCTAAGATATTCAAAAGGATTTTTGGGGTTCACTATCAAACTAATCGAAGCTTCTACCCCAGAACTATTATTATGTTTGTATCTATTTCCACGCTTACCATATTCAATATCTGAGTTAAAAGTCCCAAAGCCCTCTGGCCTAGTGTACAGCAAAACATAACCATGATCTGGCGAGTAAAGACGATACATAGATCGCTCTCTGTACTTGTCCGGAGTTAAAATTCTCTCTGCAAAGGCGCCTTCTTTTTTTGCCCCAATATCACTAAGAGTACCATTGATAATTTCTAAAGATTTAACCTCGTAATCCAGAGCTTCCATCGCTGTTTCGCAACTAAACTCTGGAGCCCCTGCCCAACCCAAATCTGCATCCGCATGCCCAGTTTTAGCTATCTCCCTAAATACTGCTAGGGCATCGGTCAACCTCTCATTCGCCGCACGCTCGTATTGTTTGGCAAAATCACCCCCATCAAAACCACCATAAAACCCAGTAATGCCACGAATAGACTCTCTACATGAGCTGATTTTATCCAAAATCTCTTCTAGCTGCTCGCCGGATATCTTGTCAGATTCCGCAATATCAAGCAGGGCATCACCAAAATCCTCACCAAAATCTGCCGCCAAAAACCCTTCCGCAAACTTCAAACGCAAAGTTTCATCCACCCCATGGAGCGTAGAACATAACTTATCGAACCGTTTACTGTCTGAAAGTGTCATATATTCTAGAAGTTGCATTTGTGATTCCAAGGATATATCTGCTAACTCTGTCCCTAGTTTTTCTTCAATTAACCCACGGAATCGAACGTCATGAGCAAAAGTCAATACCCAAAGCGGTACCGCATTATCCTGACCCTGTTCTATAAGCGCTATGAATAGATCTTTATGACCTTCGCTTTCCGCAAGAGTAGTCGCTGCCCCCTCGAGCGCAACATCTTTCATGCTGTGATGATGGTCCAAAGTATACGCAACGCCAGGCGCCATTCTGAGTATTATGTATTCGTCTGACAGAGCTGGAAATTTTTCGCGTAGCATTTCTTGGTTTTGTATATCCTCAAGAAAAGATTTACTTATTTTTGGCTTGATACTATTATCCTGCGAATAATCTATCGCCAGACAATCTATTAGGTATTTTAGACCTAAAGACACCAAAGGAGTATTATTCTCCTTTGAGGATGCAGCTTTTAGTGTAGAAGATAGCTCTTCTATCTCCTTATTGCTCAAATGAGTGGTTTTTAATAATTCACTCATGTCATGGAGGTTATCTAATTGTAGTAATGGTTCAGACTCTTTTAAGATGGATTCCATCATTAAGCCAAAAACACCTCTTGTAACTATTTTATCAGAACAAAAGACGTCTTTATTCCCAGATGAAATCTTTTCTTTATTCATATCGCAATTATACCACAACGTGGTATAATCCCAAAAAGGAGTACGCGAATGGACGGAAAAAATTCAATCCCTAATGCCAAATATAATAACGGATACAACTTTAAAGATTCTAATTACAGAGAAAAGCCAGACAATTCAAGAGAGGTTTCCTTTGAATCCCTCGCCGAAGAGCGCGAGCTAGCTGATTACGCCAA
This sequence comes from uncultured Candidatus Saccharibacteria bacterium, assembly GCA_964468665.1. Classification (GTDB taxonomy): domain Bacteria; phylum Patescibacteriota; class Saccharimonadia; order Saccharimonadales; family Saccharimonadaceae; genus Nanosyncoccus. The sequence continues at coordinate 4,287 of CAYXTS010000029.1, read as the reverse complement.
AAATCAGATTATTTACACTGGTCTTTTTATAGACCCCGACGAAATCTATAGTATATTTCCGCCAACCTTATCCCATAAGATCAGAGACCCACACGTCACTATATCCTATCGTCCAGGGGCCGAAAAAGTCTTTCTTGATGCTCTAGGCAGTAATGCTAATATTCGTGCTGTTGGGTACGGCAATGATGGACAAAACGAAGGCCTTCTCGTAGAAGTGATGGCTGACGACCCCACCATCCAAAAATCTCTTAATGAACGAATGGAGCCAGATAATACTGGTGAAATCAAGCCAGTTCCGATACACGTCACTCTTTCTATTGCCGAAGGAGCCGAAGCGGTCAATACGAGGAACCTAGATTTCAAAAAACTTGATACCCCAATAGATCTTACGGGGAATTACAAGCTATTTCGCAAGGACGGGATTTTGGTGTCAGACAAGGAAACCATCAAGGAAATGCAAGCCTCTAGTTTTTCAACCAAAGAAGTTAAAGACCCCGACCGTCCATCACAGAATTAATCTTTTCCGTCCAATTCATCTTGGTTTGTTGATTGTCTGATATGCTTCTTAGCAAACAAGAAAAACTGTCGCATTGCATCTGCAATCTCTGGTGATTCTATCAAGGTAGACATCCCGTTTTTATTATAATTAATAAATGCTACATTGTCGCCGAATATATCTATTTCCACTGGGGAATCATACTCGTTGGGCGGCAAAAGCGTCCGCGTCAACAAGAATTTTTCCAACATCTCCTTATTCTTGTTGTTTGAAAACTCTGATGGCGTGATGTCTTCTGATGTTATGCCAGCCTCTACTCTGTTTTTTTTAAATTCTTCCAACATGTCCCTATCGGCTATTTCATCATACCTACTTCTCACGAAATAATACGGCGCTTTTGTTGCTATCACCTTATTCCAAATCATCTTCACGCCCTCCATGCCGTAAAAAGTAGTTGCTCCAGGCGTACTCTGATATTCATTGTAATAATTAATCAAAGCCGGCAGATTACCCTCGAGGCTTTTTGCTTGTCTTGCGGCAATCCTTAAACGTTTTTCTGCCAAAGACTCCAATACTGATGGATGATTAGGAGTATAAGCAGCAATTTTGCCCTTATTTTTCTGCGTAATTAGTCCCATCTTCACCAATCTCTCCAATGCCGAATACACAGTAGTACGATTTTCGTCTATATCTTTGGCAATTTCCGCCGGGGTGGTCTGCCCATTTTTTACCAGGTAAAGGTATATCTTGGCCTGGATTTCTGATAGCCCTGTTTGAGTTAAGATTTCTATATCCATAGACCCATTATAGCACAAAAATCCCCATTTTGTCGACCCTCTTTCGACAAATTCTCTCACATTCCAACCCTGTTATTTCAAATTTTGCCACTACCACATTGACAAAACAACACGCTCGTGCTATAATAGTGGCAACAATCAAGGAAAGATTGTAGCAGATATAACATCTAGGTGGGTGAGCGGGGAACTAAGCTAAAGTTCCTTCCATATCCGGTGTTATAGCACCTTTATACTAATGCATTTATCATAGTATATATTTGAATCCTTGAATATCTTGGGTGGGCGCATCCAAGGGTGGGAAAGAAATAATACTAATTTCACTCAGCTTATTATGCATGAGCTGAGCCGGCGCATTTGACCCGCCAGCTCTGCTCATGTGATCATTAGATCTTCAGAGCAGTACTTTTAAAAATTAGCCCGACCCCGGGGCGAAACGGGTACGCCGAAAGGCGGAAAGTGAGAACAACATGCTCTACTACATTTTTGAAAAATGGTTCAGCAGCCTCTCTGAGGCTGTTGAAGGTCTCGAGAAGGCATCATATGCCTTCCTACACTCAGCCCTGCCTTTGGTAATAAGGCAGGAAGGGTGGTGGAACTACCCGTGGGCGGAGAGAAATCAACGTCTAAAAGGAGATGGGACCCTCAGGGGTCTCATGAGAGAAATAAATCAGAGTGACGTCCCCAAGGACGTCACTCTGATTCTGGAAGAGAACGCCCTGGAGTATGTTACGTACTCCGGGGCGAATAGATTCCTCCTCCGTGAATACGGAGGGGGAATTATCTCCGCCCAATGGTGGGCGGAGCCCCGGAGCGCCACCTGTGCCGCCGAAAGCGGCGCAGTAGCCTCCGCCCTCGAGAATGGATGGAGGTTACTGGGTCTTTTTAATCCAGTAACCTCCGCCATAACGGCGGAGGACTGGGAGGGAGACCATTACTCCCTCCCAGGGGATGATAGGTTCCCTAAACGGGAACCTATTCGAAAAAAATAAGCTTCGCAGTTCGGGATCTGCGTTACCAAAATCCCAAAAGCGGGGTACGGAGTCCCCGCGGCCTGCTCAAGGCCATTCAAAACTCCACGCTCAACGCCCTCGGCGCATCGCGCCGGGGGCATTTTCATGCCCATAAGACAGCAATAAAAAGCGACATCCTAGAGTAGTTACCCCCCAAGACCGATAGCCCAGATTAGTTACAGGGAATCCAAGGTGTGGTATAATCATTGCAAATGCAAGATACCCGCAACCTCATCGACAAATACAAAGGTAAGTCCAACGAACAGGTTTTTGATGCCCTAGAAAAAACTCGCTCTCCCCTAGAAATCGCCATCGAAAACGTCGAACACGATTTTAATATTGGCTCCATCGTTCGCACCGCAAATTCATTCAATGTAGCCAAAGTCCACATTATCGGCAAGAAAAAATACAACCGTCGCGGCGCTATGTGCACCGACAAATACCTTGAAATCATCCACCACCCCGCCATCGCAGATTTTTTGAACACTCAAAATAACAGGGAACTAGTAGCTATAGAAAACAACGTAAACGGCGCAAAACCTTTGCACGATAAAAAATTTGTTCAAGCCACTACCCTGATTTTTGGCTCCGAAAACAGTGGCATCACCGCAGAGCTACTGGCCGCCGCCCAAGATGTTAGGTTTATCGAGAGCTTTGGCTCTACCCGTTCAGTTAATGTAGGCGTTGCCGCCGGGATTGCGATGTATGAGTATACACGACAAAACATCCTCTAATTACGTCGTATTTGGCCCTCAGAGTCACACAGTCACCAATTCTGCATCCCAACACCACTTCAAAACCAAAAGCCCTCCTAGGGCCCGTAAATCGCTTCTGAGGCGAATTGATATTTACTTCCCCTGGCTGAAACTCGCTATAGTGGTTATTATGGGCGTTGCGGCTATTTTGGACCTCTGCGATCTGACAGTCTCCAAACTGCAGGATTCGGCTAACATCATCACCATTGCTCCCATGTCTAGGCACGTTCGTGCTACCGAGCGCGTCCTGGAGGGGAAGAAGCTAGTCGCTCTTACTTTTGACGACGGTCCATCTGCCGCTACTACCCCACTTCTTCTGGACACTCTCTGGCAGAAGGATGTAAATGCTACCTTTTTTATGCTTGGTAATATGGCAAAGAATAACCCGGACTTGGTCAAACAAGTAGAAAAAAACTGGCACGAGGTGGCCAGCCACACTATGGCTCATCAGAACCTAGTTAGGCTTTCTGTCCCCGCTGTCCAATCTGATATCAACGATTCTTCTGCTGTTTTCCAGGACATTTTAGGACACAAAATCTCCCTGACCCGTCCACCCTATGGTAATGTCAACGATATAGTTCGCGATAATGTGGGTACTCCTATTATTCTATGGTCTGTTGATTCCGAAGACTGGAAAAACAAGAACGTTGATTCCATCATCTCCGTCACTATGAGTGAGGTGCATGATGGCGCCATCATCCTGATGCATGATATCTATCCCACCTCAGTAGAGGCGGTTCCAATCCTGATAGATACCCTCAGAAACGATGGGTATGAATTTGTCACTGTTTCCGAACTCGCCAAAATCCGAGGGGTTACCCTGTCACCAGGTACGGTGTATTATAATTTTCGCCCCTAACGTACAAAAATCCAGTTTACCAGCCATCCCAGTACAAAGGTATGTAAGTTTGCCATACAAATCAACCCTATGACAATCGTAATCAAGCCAAATAATTTCACTTTTTCATAAGAAGAAACTCCATTAACGAGGTTGTCAGCAATCTGTTTGTAGAATACTACAATCAACCCACCCACTACTACAATCGCAATACCACCGAGTAGCCAACCAATACTAAATGTGTAATCCATAAGAACTATTATATCATACTCTCCAATCTATCGTCGTACAATTCGTGATATTGACTTTTTTACTTTTTTCGCTAAAATAAGGAAATACGGGGATATAGCTCAGCTGGTTAGAGCGCGTCACTGATAATGACGAGGTCTGT
>CAYXTS010000028.1:0-8254 GCA_964468665.1 uncultured Candidatus Saccharibacteria bacterium | reverse complement strand
AACGGTGGATGTGGTTGCTATTTCCCTTGTGGCTAACTGTGTCGGTGTTCTGGTCGGCAAATTTTGTGAGAGGAATTTTGACGGCGGGAATTGTTTGGCTTTTGTACTTTGCAGTGTATGCAATTTTTAGTTTGAAGGAGATGTTTGATAAGGAGTTTTCCAGGAAGTGGTGGAAGTGGTTTTTGGGGTCTGCGATTTTTGTATGTGTGTGGTGTTTTGTACAATGTTTGTTGGATTTAGTGGGGGTGTCGAGAGAGTATTCCCTGATGTGCGAGGGGTGTACATATCAGATGTTTGGGTTTCCGCATCCGAATGGATTTGCTATAGAGCCGCAATTCATGGGGAATTTACTCCTCGCGCCAGCGATTGTAGCGGCGTGGTTATATGTTGAAGGCAACTGCAATAAAACCAACAACGATTTGCGTTTTTTATGTTCCAATTCTTTGCTATTTTGTTTGTTTATAATAACTGCGACACTGTTTTTGACGTTTTCGCGGGGGGCGATTTATGCGTTTGTGGTAGGGATGATTTTTATGACGGCGTTTTTGATTGCGAAAGACAAAAATATACTGAAGCGGGCTGGAATGGTGTGGCTAGTAGTAGTTTTCTCTTTCCTATTCACGCTTAATCTACAAGGATTGATGGCGGAGCTTAGCCCGACCAACGATAATTATCAGTCTGGGGTGGCAAAGGTATTAAATCATTTGTCGCTTGGGGTGATTGACGTGCGGGATAAAAAAGCGAGTTTTTCGGGAGAGGAGCAGGCGCTCTTTTCGGAAATAACAGGGGAGGAGAGAGAGGTGGGAGATTCTGTGGTTGTGGAAAACCCTGTGGAAAACTTTGATGAAAAAGATGCGAATAGCGCAGGAGATGCCGTATTCGATGGGTATGTGGCGGAATCTACAGATATAAGATTGAGGTTGTCTGGTGCTGCAGTAGATGCGTGGCGAAAGAATGTCACGACGGTTTTGGTTGGAGTTGGAATTGGTGGAGCTGGGCAGGCACTTTATTCGAATGGGTTGTCTTCAACACCAAAAGAAATAGTGCAGAATCAATATTCTAGTTTGTTGTTAGAAACTGGCTTGGTGGGTGTTTCCCTATTTGCGTTAACGATGGTGTTGGTATTCTGTGTAGTATGGAAAAATAATAAGAAAGCTGCGGTACTGAGTATGATTGTATCGTATGGGATTGCACTTTTGTTTTTCTCTGGTCTACCAAATGCTTTGCATATTTATTTGTTGCCGGTTGTGATAATGGCGGTTCCGATTAAATTTCTTTCCGGAAAAAGTTAGTTTCGTAGATTTTTGCACCATGATTTTTATAGAATGTTTGGGCGGTTTCACGACCTTGGCCACAGGTGAACTCAAGTCTTTGGCAACCTTTTTCTTTGGCCCAATTTAGCATGGCGTCCCATAATTTACTGCCGACGCCTTGGCCGCGAACAGTACTATCCGTGACGAAATCTTCGAGGTAGGCGTTTCTTCTAACATTTGGACCCATGATTACGGATAGAGTTGCGATACCGAGTATTTTGTCGTCTTCTTTGGCAATGAGTAAATCGTGCCAGGGGGAAGCAATAATGTCTTTGAACCATTGTTCTGGGATTTCCCCTCTGTCTTTACCACTTCTGGATAGCTGGATTAATAATTCCCTGATTCTATCAGCGGTTTTTTTATCGTAATTGGTTAATAGTTCGATTTTCATAATATCCTTTCTTTAGGTATTCTCTCGGCGGGTCCTGCCGGTCGTTCTCCTCCCCCAAAATTGGCGGCAATTTTGGGGGACCCCCTCCACGACCGTCACCCGCCGATGTTGAATATCTACATTAAGCATTTTTCTAATTTATCTTTTAATTCATTAGCTAAGATGGTGATTGAATCTTTGTTGTTGCCCCAGACAGTAATGCGGATGAGTGGCTCGGTGCCGGAAGGACGAACGAGAAGACGTCCTTTTTCGGATTCGAGTTTTTGGTTGTATTCTAGAAGGAGTTTTTTGATTTGTTCGGAAGATTTGAGACTTTCCTTTTGTTCTGGTGAGGCGTCAACATTAATGATAACTTGGGGAGATTTTGACATGATACTGGCTAGTTGACCGAGAGAGGTGTTGGTTTCGGAGATGATTTTTGTGATGACGAGGGCGGTTAACATGCCATCGCCAGTGGTTTCACCTGGGAGAATGATATGCCCAGACTGTTCCCCGCCGATTTGGATGTGTTTCTCAAGCATAGCGGCAGCGACGTTAGAATCGCCGACGGCAGTGATTTCGGTTTTTATATTGTGGTCGTTGGCCCAGTTGAGAAGACCTTGATTGGCCATGACGGTGATAGCGATTTGGTCTAGATTGAAATGGTTGGCGATTATGGCGATGATTTGATCGCCGTCTATTTGGTTGCCGTTTTGGTCAACCATTAGGCAACGGTCGCCGTCGCCATCAAAGGCAACGCCGAAATCTAATTGGTTGTCTTTGACTAGGGATTGTAGGGGTTCGAGATGGGTGCTGCCACAATTGTTGTTGATTTCAGTATTGTAACTTGTGTTGGCGTGGATAATTTGGGTTTCTGCGCCGAGATTATTAAAAATAGTTTCGCCGATAACACTGGTGGCGCCATTGGCGCAGTCGATGCCGATTTTGAGGTTGTGAAAGTCGGCGGGACTGATGTAGTTTGTAAGGTGCTCTAGGTAGAGATTGAGAGCTTCCTGGTGAAGATCTGCTCGATCGGTGGGTGAAGCAAGCGCGTAAGATTTTTCCGATTCTAGAGATAATTCGATAGCCTTGCAGCCTGCTTCGCAGAGTTTTTGGCCAGAGGTTTTGTCATGTGGGGAATGTTTATGACATTCGAATATTTTGATGCCATTATCAGTATATGGATTATGTGAGGCTGTAACATCAATGGCAAAGTCGAATCCCATTTCGCAGAAACAATAATTGATGCCAGGAGTAGGAATAACGCCGGCTGAGCCATATTCTAGTCCAAAGGTTTCACAGGCAATGGCGAGGTCTTGTAGAATCCATTCGCTGGATTCACGGGTGTCACCAGCGAGGAATATTTTGATGTTGTCTCCGGCGTAATCAACGAGGCCGGCAATAATTTTGGTTAAAAAATCACTGGTGAATTTGTCTGCTTTTTGGCGGATGCCGTCTGTACCGAAGTACTTCATGTTAGTCCTTTCGTTATGACTTTGATAGTTAATATAGTGTCTTCGACGGAACTGCCGCGAGAGAGGTCGGCGAGAGGAATAGTGAAGCCCTGAATAATGGGGCCGGCGCAGGTGAAACCAGCGAATTGTTCGAGAGATTTATATAAGATATTGCCGGAATTGAGGTCTGGAGTAATGAGGATGTTTGCTGCACCTTTGACTGGGCTATCTGGAGTTTTTTTGGCGGCTACTTTTGGATTGATGGCGGCATCGAGCTGCATTTCACCATCGATGATATAGTCTGGATGATTAGTGCGGATGTTTTCGATAACATAGTGGATTTTGTCTAGGTCGGGATTTTTGCCGCCAGAACCGTAGGTGGAATAGGAGAGCATGGCAATAATGGGCTGATTGCCGGTGTAGGTTTGGTAGGTTTTGGCGGTATCTTCGACGATGGTATAGAGTTGTTCTTTGGAAGGAGTTTTGTTTACTCCGCCGTCGGCGATAGCAATGATTTGATTGCCTTTTTGGCAAATGAAGCAACTGGAGAAAAATGGTGATGAAAGTGGAACTGCAGATTTCATTGCGATTATTACGTCGCGAGAGGAATAGTCGATACCGGAGATTAGGGAATTGGCAGCGCCAGATTGTAGTAATTTGGTGGCTTCTTCTAGGCTGTCAGCGGGTATGAATTCAATATCGGGAAAAGCTTGAATAGCTTGTTTTGCGATTGGGTTATTAGATGATTCAGGGAAGATAATTTTCATAGGGTTATTATATCATACTTGATTTGGTGATATATGGTACAATGAAATTATAGAACTAATGGTTAATAGAAAGGAATAATATGTTCTTGTTGAGCCAAAAGAGTGTAGTAGGGAGCTCGGGGATGAGTTCGTCTACTAGTCCGTTTGGAAATATTAGTGCTGGGGCAATAATAATTGCGGCAGTGGTAGCGTTCATTGTGGCCCTTGTATTGCTTGTGACAGTTGCGGAAAGAAAGAAGGCACCACGAGGGAAATTTTTAAGGTGGTTAAGAGAATATTTGAACTTTCGTTCGATTTTAATTTCAGGACTTATTAAGTTTGTATATTTGTTCTTGGCGGTGTTTTTGACGGCAATGAGTGTTGTGGTAATGTGTAGTGGTGAGGGCGAGATGGTGCTACCGATGATTGGAATTGGGTTTGCAATGATGGTGTTTGGGAATGTGCTACTGAGGATTTTCTTGGAAATGACAATGGCGATAATTGTGATATGGGAGAATACTTCTGATATGCGGTCTGTGATGGTGAAAGATGAAGAAAAACCTGAAGAAAAGAAGCCGGAAGAATCAAAGAAGAAGGAAGAGAAAAAAGATGAACCAAAGGAAGAGCCGGTTGTGAAGCAAGAGCCTGTAATTGAACAACAAGTGAATGTTCAAGCAAAACCTGAAATACCGCAAACTCCTGTAGCACCAAAACCTGTAGTAGAACAGCCAGGAGCAGGAAGAACTGTTGATGGAAGATAATATTGATGGAAAAAAATGAAGGAAAAACTGCAGAGGAAAATATAAAGCCGGATATTAGGCCGAGATTTTTGGGAAATAGGGGGGGTAGTGTTGAGAAGGATAAAAATGGAAAGAATAGTAAATCAAATGGTGGTGAGTCAGGGGGTGACGCAAAGAATGCGATTGTTGGCAGGGCGGCATCAGCAAAGGGTTTACTTGGCGCGGCAGAAAAAGGTGCTTCGAATATTCTTGGAGCGGGAGGTGTTGCCGGATTTGTTAATAATGTGGGGCGAAAAGGTAAGACGGATAGTTTTGGCAAAAAGCCTAATTTGAATCTCAAGAAGGAGATACAAATTGGTGGAGCAACTATGTCGATACTTGGTGTGATAGCCGTGGCGGTTCTTCTGATAATATTTGTGACTCCAGTTGTAATGTTGGGGGCGCTTGATTATGGGTTGCAATTTTCGCTTGGATATGATGAGCTTAACGCTATTTTGGAAGAACAGTCTGAGTATGTGCTAAAGAATAATTTATCAGAAGGAAGCTTTAATCCGAATTACGCTAATGATTTGGCTATGAACGGGGTTGAGGTTGGGCAGGTTACTGCCATGGGTGATTTCGTGAGAACGAATACTTATTTAGCGGACTTGGATGAGAATAATGCTAGTGAGGTTGCTGCTAGTGGAGAATTTTACGATAACAACAGCGGTAATAGCGGGGAATTGGCGATTAGATTTGAAAATAAGGTGATAACGGCGGACGATGTGATAGGCGAGCTTGAAACGAATCCGCGGTTTTATGCAGCTTTTGCCGAAGCGACGGACATAAAAGGGCGGTTTTGGTATGATTCGAAGGTAGATGAGTATCTTAGTGAGACATTTAATATAAAACGAAATGCGTTTGCGAATTATGATTCTACTGGTGATAAGGTAAAGGATGAGGAGCAATTTGAAGAGATACTCGGAAATGCTATTGGTAGTACGTTTAGTGTGGATTTGAGTGGTTGTGATGGGGGTGATGAGGAAGGGTGTGGTGAAAACTCTTTTAATGCTGTCAGCTCAGAGTATAGTGGTAAGGAGGGGGGTAAAAGTTTAATTCAGAATGTTGCCAGTAATGTTAAGGGGGCTGATGCAACACAGAAGTCTTTTTCTATTTTAAATGCTGCTGTATCTGCGAATGAGCCTTACATTGCTGCAAGAACATTTGCAGTAATCGAAGAGGTTCTGAATCGAGCAAGAATAGATGGCGATGGCCCAGTGGAACCAATGATGAATGTAGCATCTGAAGTTAATGAAGTAACGATAACTAATATTCAAACTGCAGAGGATATGGTGGTAAGGGAATCCATGTTGGACACGCAGAATGTATCGGCGGCGATTTCAAATCATGGGTATTCTGTGGAGGATGCAGCGAACTATTCGCGTGACAGTATAGTAAATATGGCCAAGGATGTTTCTGGGAATGTGATAAAAGGTACCACGGTTTGGCTAGATCAGTCATCGAAGAAATCTGGTATTTTTACTTTGTTGGGTGGTCAGGGGGAGGCTGATTCTGAAAAACTACTAAAAGCAAGTAATAGGTTATCCACAACTTTTTATGATGATACCTTGACAATGACTAAAAGTGCGGTCGGTGGCAATCGTTTGATTATGGGTGGTTCATATTTATTGGCTCAGACAATTTCGAACATATTGGCTGCAAGAGCATCAGACAAGGAAACAGTTCAGAGTTATAAAAAGGAGGCGGATAAGATGATTGCGAGAAAAGCGGAGGCTGAACGAGCGACGATGAGCCCATTTGATGTAAGTTCAAGAAATACCTTCTTAGGGAGCTTAGTGGGAAAAATTGGCGAAATTGGTATACGTAATATTGGAGATGGTACTCCAGTTGGAGATAGCTTGGCGTCTTCTGTGGCTGATTTGTTTGATGAATCTTTAAGAACGATTATTGCAAGTGATGCTTTGGCTGAGGTTGATGGCTCGTATACAAATACAGATGGAAATTGTCCTACGCCGAATGGCGTTTACGAGGTGGTAGGTGATATTTATTGTACGGAGCATAATACGATAGATACGACGAGGATGGATTGGACTCTAGATAGATATGTAAAAGCTATGCCTGAATCGATAGACGAGAATGGAACTATAAAGGAAGGTGGCCTACTTGCTGAAAATTTGAAATATGGTGCTCGAGAAGTAACAGTTGGAGTTGAAGCTGCGGAGATTTGCGAGAGATGGAAAGAAGAGAATAATTCCGGATTTTTGAGCAAATTAAAAGATGGCATATTGAATGCTTTGGGATTATACAATTCTTGTCGGGGGGTAGATGAGACAGTCGCAAATGGTGGTAAATATACTATGAGCAAAGAGAACGGATATTATAAAGAGATGTCGCTTTTTTCGAGTTATGCCTTATATGATAAGGTATCTTCGCTGTTAAATGAAAAAAAGAGTAGTGTTGCAGAGTTCAAGGAGAAGTATTATGCGGAACATCCTCTGGATAAGTCTGCGGCTGGTGTGATTTCACGGAGAAGTGGGATGAGTAAAGCAGAGGCAGAAGTTGCTTTGGCGTATTATTCGTATCTGGATTATATTGCACATTATCGTCCAGAGGAAAGGTATGCTTTTGTTGATGCCGATTATGGATTGTCCGAAATGATGCCTGGGCCGATTGTTGAGAATCAACGCTTGCAAGCGGAGCTTGCTATTGCTAGCAAGGAAGTGTTTTATCGGGATTTGAGGACGTTGTCTACATTTAGTATATAACAACAAAAAGGCTATGCCGTGGTGGCAAGCCTTTTTGTTGTGGTTGTTTATAGATTATTTGTCGACCACTTCGCCTTCTACGGCGTCATCGTCTTTGTCCTGAGAAGATTTATCGGATTCTTTGTCGTTTGATTTGGTTTTTTCTTGGGCGGATTGGTAGAGTTTAGCGCCGATAGGCATGATGCGATCATTCAATTCCTTGGTGGCTTCTTCGTATTTATCTTTGTCAGCACTAGAATCGTTTAGGACTTTTTTGGCTTCCTCGACGGCTTTTTTGATAGTTTCTTTGTCGTCGTCTGATATTTTGTCCTTGTATTCAGAAGGCATTTTTTCGGCGTGGTAGATGGTATTTTCTAGTTGGTTCTTGGCATCGATACCATCACGCTTTTTCTTGTCTTCATCGGCGTGAGCTTCGGCTTCTTTGCGAGCTTTTTCGATATCATCTTTGCTCATGTTGCCAGAGTTTTGAATAGTAATGGACTGCTCTTTCCCGGTACCTTTATCTTTCGCGGTAACATTTAAAATACCGTTAGCATCGAGATTAAAGGTAAGTTCGATTTGCGGAACGACACGCGGAGCTGGAGCGATACCGTCTAAGATGAAGCGACCAAGCGATTTATTATCAGCAGCGAATTCACGTTCACCTTGAAGGACGTGGATTTCAACTTGTGGTTGATTATCAGACGCAGTAGAGAAGATTTCGGACTTCGAAGTTGGAATCGTAGTATTACGATCGATTAATGGAGTTCTGACGCCACCCATGGTTTCGATACCGAGAGTTAACGGAGTAACATCGAGAAGGAGGATATCCTTCACATCGCCTTGGAGGACGCCACCTTGAATTGCGGCGCCAACGGCGACGACTT
>CAYXTS010000027.1:0-8733 GCA_964468665.1 uncultured Candidatus Saccharibacteria bacterium | reverse complement strand
TTCTCCCTCCCCAAAATTTTTGCTTCGCAAAACATTTTGGGGGCCCCTTCCAGAGCCGTCACCCCTCGTTTTTACGGATTCGTGATTTTTAGCCTGCAAGCCTGCTACCATATCTCGTAATTTTTGTTGCAAGTCGGTGTCAGTGAGGCCATGTTCGTCGACGTTGAACATGTAGATGACGGGTTTGTCGGTGAGGTAGGGGATATTCTCGTCGGCGGGGTCTTTTTTGCGCTTGGCTTCGACTTTAGCTTTGGTTTCTTCATCGGCGAGTTGGAGTTCTAGGTTAATGATATCGATGTCGTCTTTCGCCTGGTTGATGATGTCGTCTTCGGGCTTGTTGTCGGCTCTTATTATGTCGTCGTTTTTGAAAGCGCGGACGACATGGCAGATGGCTTGGCATTCGCGGATGTGGGCGAGAAATTTATTGCCGAGGCCTTCGCCTTTGGATGCACCAGCGACAAGGCCAGCGATATCGACAAATTCGACTGTGGCAGGGACGACTTTGTCGGTTTCGTACATTTTGGCTAGAACTTCGAGGCGTTCGTCGGGTACTGGTACAATGCCGACATTCGGTTCGATGGTAGCAAAAGGATAGTTGGCAGCGAGTGCGCCAGCATTGGTGAGTGCATTAAATAGTGTGGATTTACCGACGTTGGGTAATCCGACAATTCCGATCTTTAAATTCAAAACCAACCTTTCTATCTGTTATTATGGGTATGATTATAACATGTTTTATGCTATAATGATATTGGATTAGTAAATAAAGGAGGTTTAGAAAATGAGCGGTGAGACACTATCAACTGACACCGGCGAGAATAAAGAAAAAGTATTAGACCCACGTGTTGAGTCTTTGGCGATCCCATTAGCTAGAGACTATGCTGAAAAGAATTATTCTAAGCGTGAAGATGGAACTTTCGAACCAGCTTGGCGAGGCGTGAATGGTGAAAAAGCTTTAAAGAATAAATCACCAGAAGATTTAATAGCAGAAGGTTACTCAGATCTAGCAGCCCATGAAGCAGTGATTGATATTGCAAATCAACCATACAATGAATATTCTGAATATTGGAAGGAGCAGAATCGTGGTGGTGCAGAATTTCTCATTGGTCTCATGGATGAACGTGGGGCAGATACTCTTAGCTCCCTAGATTTAGAAGATGAAAAAGTTAGAGCTGAATACGGTGATTTGATTCATGAGAATTGGATTTCGCGCAATGAATGGGTAAAAGACCCGAATTATGGTGACCCGAAATTGGCTTGCAGTTTTGCTGATTTAGATCCAAAAGAGCAACAAAAAGATATTGATCAACTTGGTGTTTTGCAAGAATGGATTATTAAACAAGGAAGTGATGACGGGTTAAAAAACGAAACTGTAACCGAACTACCAACGACTCCAAGTATCTTAGATTCATTAAAAAATAACGGAGCCAACAATCAAATAATTGAAAACCAAGGCGCTAAAGATATTTTAGAGAGAGTAATACCCAATGATGCTAATGAAGAATATGACGGAGATGGGAATTTAGTGTTTAAAATAGAGGGATATGACGATAAATATAATCATTACGATATAATGACCACCGTAAGAGTGGAGAATAATGGTATCGACATTGTTTATCGACGAAAAGGTGAGTCGCCCTATGGTCTTAATGGCAATCCTATCAGCGATTATTCTAGTATTAAGATAAGAACTTCTAATAACGATGAGGTTATAGTAACAGAACAATCAAAGAAAAGATCTGAATATAGAATAAATACGGAATGGTATCCGTACAAAGAGATAAAGGAAAGCACAACTGTTTTTTCTGCTGATGGGGTAGCTATAGATCGCGTTGAGCGAATTGCTAGATCAAATAATTATGATTCTGACAATGAGTTTAATTCTTCGGACGAGGAGCTCATGCGTGATGAGGGCCGAGATCTTTAGTTTAAGATTTACGGTGTTTAATTTTATCGTGTCCTGACATGAATTTTTGTGGCATATTTGTCGCTCTTATATATGTTTTGTAATTTTGGCTTCGGCAAGTGTATATTGACTGAAAATGGAATAAAAGAAATAGGTTGGTTTAGAAATTTAAGATTCCGATCTTTAAATTCATAACCAACCTGTGATATCTGTTACTATGGGTATTATTATAGCACAATGTGTGGTAGAATGGTATAAAAGGAAGTAAATGCGAAGATCGTTGGAAAGTTTAAGTAGAAGCCGTAATATGGATATGTCAAAAGATTCTGAAGGTATTGCCAATTATGCGGATAAGCCAAAAACTTTTGAAGAACATATGGGAGAATTAAAAGATTTATTGTCTTCGTTGCCAAATGATGGGAATGTTACCGCTGTTGATCATGATGAAAAACATGAGCAAGATGTAGATGAGGCTAGAAATGCGGTTCTAGAGGCTTTTAATAAAAGCAAAAATAATACAGAAAATGACGAGCGGATTACTAGTTGCAAAAATAGGGTGTTTAAATCGGAATTTGGTCCTAGATATGATGACAAGCCTAATGTCTTTAGAACTGATGAGAATTCAGTTTATAGAATTACTGGCATAGACCAAATAGCAGATATTATTAATTGTGGCTATGTAAGGTCTAAAGAAGGGAAAGTTAAGGGTGGACACGAGAATGAAGTTTTTTGGTCGGCTGGTGGCGATAATCTAAATTTTATAGATGAAAGACCTATTTTGGAAACATCTATTGACACTGTAAAGGATGGGCAAATTGGCGCACTTTCATTAGACGATTTAACTGCTGTTTGGGTATTTGATGGCGAAAGTGGTAAGAGAGAAAATAAACTCAACACAATAAAAGATATAAAAAAGTTTATGGGTAAAGATGAGCAGATAAGTGTCGAGGAACTAAACAAGAAAATAAAAGACGGAATAAGCCTGGCTGATATTTCTGCTACTTTTTGATATTGATGTCTTTCCACTTTGGCTTCGGTAAGTGAATTTTAATTGAAAATGGGATAAAAGAAATAGGTTGGTTTAAAAATACAAGATTCTGATTTTTAAATTCATAACCAACTTATGACATTTATTATTCGGGATATATTTGGTATATAATAAGTAAATGAATAAGAGCTTATTAGTGATTATAGATTTTCAGAATGCTTTTATCAATCAGTGCACGATAAAGGCAAAAGAGGAAATTCCTAAATTATTAGAGAATAAGAAATATGACGAGGTATTATTTACGAGATTTTTAAACAGTGAATCTAATCCAGTATATCAGAAATTGGGTTGGGATGAATGCATCGATATGGAAAGCGTAAAAATATGTATAGACACTGCTAAATATGATATTTTAGACAAGACGACTTATACTGCTTTGAATGAAAAAATGCGCGAGTATATTGTGAGAAAAGGGGTTGATACTGTCTATCTGTGTGGTATAGATGCTGAATGTTGTGTGTTAATAACGGCATTAAATATGTTTGAAAATAATTATAATGTACGCGTGTTGAAAGATTATGTTTATTGCATGTATGGTGAAAAAGCAAAGAAAAGCGCCATCGAAATATTAGAACGAAACATTGGAAGACAGAATGTCATATAGGCTTAATTATTGTAGCCGATACATGTTGTTGTAATATTTTGGTGTATAATATAAATATGAGAATCTATGTAGCACATCCAACTAGTATTGATTATAAGAATGAAATATATAAACCGTTGCGAAATGATGATTTTTTTCGAAGGCATGAATTGATTTTGCCACATGAAGATAGCGCCAATATTAGCAATTCGAGAGGGGATTATAAGAATTATGATATTGCAATTGCCGAATGTAGCGAACCATCTATTGGTATGGGGATAGAGCTCGGATGGTTTTATGATGATAAAAAACCAATTTATTGTTTTATAAAGTCTGGATTAAACCCAAGTAGTGCGGTTGTTTCGATTGCTGAAGAAGTAATTGACTATAGTAATGAGCAAGATTTTGTAGAAAAAATAAAAAGTGTCATAGACAAGAAGTTTTCGTGGTAGGCGCCTTTGGTGTTTTGCGAGTGCTTCTACATTTTTTGTAGGGCGGTTTCTTTTTCTAGAATATCTAGGAATTCTTGGTTTATTGCGGCGGCATGGAAGCCTTCGGTGCTCTTGGTTTTGGCGCCTGCCATTTTGCACAAGAGAAGAGTATGTTATTGTAAAGCATAAGGATATGGAAAAGTCTCGCCCGTGGGGGCGAGACTATTATACTTGTATTACAAAGGGGGTTATGGGTAAATGCATTCTAATTTGAGTATACCTCGTGTATACGTCTTCCCCTTTTATTTTGTTGCCGAGGACATCGGCTGATATCTGACAGTACCAGCGGACATGTTTGTCCTCTATGTAGCTGCCGCGACTGGCAACCTGGGATGCTATTGATGCAAGTGAATTAATAACCTTTGAGATTAAAAATTCCCTTTCTGTGTTTTTGGTTTCATCGACAAGTCTATCGATAAAATCCCATGCTTTTTCTGATTCGTTTTTTTCATTATTTCTTCTAAATTCTTTTTCATTCATTTACTATTATACCTCCTAAAAATTCTACCGACTCGGTGGCCAGTCTGGTTCTATAATACAATATGATATAGCAAATGTCAAGTCTAGTCTGATGTGGTAATTTTAGGATATAATAGTGTAGTAGATAAGAAAGGGGTATTGGATGAGTAAGAAAAAAACTTGGCAGATTGTTTTGTGGATTGTGTTGGTGATTATGTCTGTTTTGATGGTTTTGGTTGTTTTGAATAAACAATGGATACTTGATTATTGGAGGTCACAGATTTATCAGCCTACGTCAGAGGTAGCAAGAATGAGGGATAAGCTTGCCTTAACGAGTGAGGGTGAATTTTTATTTAATGCCTCTTGGCCAGAGCTCAATAATAGTGACGATTTTAACTCTAATTGTAGATTTGATATGGATGCAGAGGTGGCGGTACTGGGATGCTATGCAGATGGTAATATTTATGTTTTTGATATTCAGAATGAGGAGCTAGATGGAATTCGGGAGTTAACTATGGCTCACGAGCTTTTGCACGCTGCGTATGGGAGAATGACTGAGAGTGAAAAAAACTCTTTGAGCTTGATGCTAGATGAGGTTTATCAGGCTAATAAGGAGGCTTTTGATGGAGATATAGGCCTCTATGATAATAGAGAGAAATCTGAGGAAATATATGTGAGGGCTGGTACAGAGTTTAGGGAATTGCCTGAACCATTAGAGAGGCATTACGCAAAATATTTTATTGATCAGGACAAAATTGTGGATTATTATAACAAATACATTAGTGTCTTTCGTGGAGTCAAAGCCGAGCTAGATGTTTTGTCGGGAGAAATGGAGGGATTGCGTCAGGAGATTGAACAGAAAACTGAGAATTATAAAACAAGAGCGACGCAGTTAGAGGCTGAAATAACGAGTTTTAATACTTGTGCAGAAACAGAGGGTTGTTTTAGTAATAATTTTGATTTTTATACAAGAAGGAATGTTCTGGTGACAGAACAAGATGCATTGAATGTTATGTACGATGAATTGAATGGTCTGATTAATCAATACAATGAAAAAGTAGAGAAATATAATGAAAATGCGATATATAGTGAAAAACTGAATAATATGATAAACTCACTCACTAAGGTTGAAGAATTAGAATAGGGTGGGTATAATATTGGATATCATTTAAGATTAATAAAGGGGGAATATGAAGTTTAGAAAAAGAAGGTTATTCGTAGTTTTGGCTACGTTTGCTGGTATGGTTGGATGGTTTTTGATGAGCCCAAATAGTTATGAATCGGTTTTTTTACCGATAGAAGATACTGGGGCGGAAACTGAAATAGAAGGCGAATTTTTAGAATCTAAAAATGAATCTGGTTCTTCGGGTCTAGCGTTGGAATTATTGGAAGAACTAGAAGTGAAAGGTAGAGCACCGAAAACCGGCTATAGCAGAGAGAAATTTTATCCTGATTGGCCACTAGTAAATGGATGTAGTTTGAGGCAGAGGATTTTAAGGAGAGAATTGGGTGATATGGCGATAATGGATGATTGTAATGTAATAGCGGGGGAGTTTGATGAGCCATATACTGGGGAGCATTTGGTTCTTAATAACCGAGAGGAGGTCAGTAAAATACAGATTGATCATGTGGTGGCGCTTTCTGATGCGTGGCAAAAGGGGGCACAATATATGGATTATGAAACGCGTAATAAGATAGCGACTGACCCTTTGAATTTGTTGGCGGTGGATGGAGAGGCGAATAAGCAGAAATCTGATGGTGATGCGGCAACGTGGTTGCCTTCAAACAAGAAATTTCGGTGTCAGTATGTGGCGAGGCAAGTGTCAGTAAAATACAAGTATGGATTATGGGTGACGCAAGCAGAAAAGGATGCGATTTCTAGAGTTCTTTCCAGCTGCCCTAATGAACCTAGTGTGGGCATTTAAATGGTTTTATGTGCTATAATTGCATTAAGATAAGTGGAGATAAATATGAAAAAGTATGTTTGGTGGAGTTTGATAGTGGCCATTGTTTTGATGGTTGGAGCGTTTTTGCTGGGGAGATTTGTGTTTCCTAATACTTTGGCTAGTTTACCAGTACCAGAGTTGTCTGAGGGGCAGAGAGGTGAATTGGGAATAGATAAGAACATCAACGAGAGCACGATAGACAATTATCTTAATCGGAGTGATGCTGTGTATAGGGATCTTAGGATGCTAAAAGATCCAGGCAATTATGAAGCAATAGGTGGGGATTCGTATTTGTCTGGATTTGTAAATGGATTTGAGGTGGTGCCATTCCCTTATATTGTAAATGTTTCTGGATTACCGGATGCAGTAGGAGCTACATATAGCGGAAAAACATTGTTTAGGCAACATTCTGATGGTAGCTATACAGCAAATTATGAAGAATCTATGCAGATTTTGGAAGATTTGTTCCCTAAGAATAAGGTAATCTTTTTGATGTGTGGAGGTGGAGGATATTCGGGGATGATGAAAAACATGTTGGTGGCACTTGGTTGGGACGAGTCAAAGATTTATGATGTGGGGGGATATTGGTTTTATGAGGGCGAAAACGACGTAAAAGTGAAGCGAACGCTTGCTGATGGTACGGTGGTGTATGATTTTTATAAAGTACCTGTGTATGGGATAGATTTTGAGGTATTGCAGGAGAAGTAGATGGCGGGAAAGGATGGGCGAGGCAAGACTGAGGTGCGGGGTGTTGGTGCAAAGAATGTGAGTCAGAAAAAACCGAGCCGGAAATCTGAAATAATTAAATTAGCTGGTTTGTTAATATTGGTTGTGGTAGGAAGCGTATTGTTTGTGGGGGCGACGAGCGGATGGTTTAGTGGTGGGAAGATAGTTTTGGATGAGGAATATTATTGTGGTGGGGAGTGTGATGGTGAATTAATGAGCCTTACGACAGTAGAATATGAAAAGTTAATAGAAGAAGGCAAATCGTTTGTAGTATTGGTGGACCAGAATGGCTGCAAGACAGCAGACAAACTAAAAGATTATATGAAGGATTTTGCTTTGGGAGCAGGGATAAAAGCATATAGAATGATGTTTTCGGATGCGAAAGAGTCTTCACTACATCAATTTATTAAATATTATCCTTCCGTGGTTTTGGTAAATAAGGGCAAAGTAATGGTTTATTTAAGAGCGGATGAGGATGAGGATGCAGGTAAGTATAATGATTATAATGAATTTAAGGCTTGGATAGAAAAGTGGCTGTAGTTTTGCGATAAGATAGGCTCTAGAAGGAGCTTATTTTTTATGAAAAGAATTTATAGTGAGGTGGAGGAATATTTGGAATATTGTGAAAAGGTAAGAGGGATGACGGTGGCAACGATAGGAATGAAGAAAAATGTTTTGGCGCGATTTGTAGAAGTGGTGGGAATTGATAATTTGGGCGGATTAACAAATAGGGTATTTGATAAATGGTTGGTACATGAAACGTCAAGAGGAGTGAGTGCTAGATCTATTAATATGTATAATGCTGTAATTGTGGCGATGGTGAGATACTATCGGGAAATGGGGATGGTGGTGCCATTGAACCTGACTTTGGTAAAAAAGTTAAAAGAGGGAGAAGTGCGAAAAAGATTTTTTACGGCGGAGGAAATAGATAAGGTGGTAAGTATGGCGGATTTTCAGACTGGTTTGATGATTAGAATTATGTTTGAGACGGGAATGAGGATTGCCGAGGTGTCAAACCTCAGACTTACCAATATTGATGGTAGGCGAATTAGATTTGTGGGGAAAGGAAGAAAGCCCAGAGAGGTTTACATTAGAAATGAGACTTTGGAGTTATTAAGATATTATGTAAAGGACTTCGGAGTGAAGGATTATTTATGGGGGTTTTATGAGCATGGTGGAAATGGTGAGGCGCCAACAGTAAATACGATAAGAAATAGATTGAGACGAGTGTTTTTCGAAGCAGGATTTACGGATTTTTATCCACACAGCTTGAGGCATTCGTTTGCGACGGATTTGCAGAGGAGAGGAGCATCGGTGGCGGAAATAAAGGAAATGATTGGGCATGAAAACATTGCTACGACGGAGCGATATCTACATGGATTCGATGGGAAGATGAGGGAACTGTTTGATAAGTATCGATGATTCTATATTGTTTTGTTTAAGTTTATTGATTTAACACAAAATATAAAATAATTCTGCTTGTTTGCAGAAAGGAGATAAAATAATTATGAAAAAATTAGCAATTGCAGGTGCTTCATTGGCATTAGCAGCTATGCCAGTAGTGGGCGTATTTGCAG
>CAYXTS010000026.1:0-8775 GCA_964468665.1 uncultured Candidatus Saccharibacteria bacterium | reverse complement strand
TATATAAAAATCAGGTTGGTTTGGAAATTCAAGATTCCTACTCCCAATTCATAACCAACATGTCCTTTCTGAAAAACTTGACAAAATGTTTAGTGTTTGATATAATGGAAACATATTCGAGGTTACTCGCAATCCCCCCTCCTGAAAAGTTGGGGGCACATTTTTACTTATATAATTCACGAAATGCTTTCTTTACTTTTTCTAAATCTGATTCAGGAATACGTCCTAGTTTGGAGTGTAGTCTAGAAACACTCATAACTCTCGCTTGACATACGGCGGCAAATTCCTTTTTGCCTAAAAATTCAAATTCTGCATACCAAGAGCCGGTTTTCTCTTGCGAAGTTAAAGGGATTCCCATAAAACCAAATTTACTCAATTTTCGCATAATCAGAACTGGACGAGTAAAACGTGCACTTTTGCCATTAATCTCCACTCCAACGTTCTCTCCGAAACTACACCACCAAACCTCGCCCTCTAGAATCCTTGGAACTTTAGCATTAAAATGGAGCTTTTCTTTTAGATTAATCCATTCCTCGAAATGTTTTTCTTCCATATCTGTAATTATATCATAAAATGATGTTATAATAGAGATATGGCGACGTTTTTCTGTACTAATTGTGGTGAAATTGGAGTTTGACACAGCGAGGGCTAAATATGATAAAACAGGACTTGTTTAACGGCGAAGTTGAAGTGGGGATTTCGGATATTAATGATGGAAATATGCGTTTTTTTGGTGATGGTGATGAATCTGAGATAATTAAAAATCAGAAAAGATTAGGTAAAATGATAGGTTTAAACGACACTGTACGAGTTAGGGCTATTTATGGTGAAAGAAGATATTTTACAGAGTATGCTGAAATAACAAAAGAAAACTTGCCTAAATATTCTATAAATAATTTTGAAAAAGAAATACCGGTTTCTGATGGTTTAGTTACAAGAGAAACAGAAGTTGGAATATTATTGCCGCTTGCTGACTGCCTTGGCGTGGTAGCTTTTGACGAAAAACAGAAAATTGTGGGTTTGCTTCATTCGGGAAGGCAAAATGTAGAGCAGGATGGCCCTAAAAAGTTTATTGAGTATTTTGTGAGTAATTTTGGCAGTGATGCGAGAAATATAAAATTATGGTTTTCTCCTTATGCACTGAATTATCGTATTTTTAAATTAAATAATCAATGTTTGGGCGACGCTGTTAGGGAACAATTTATAAATGTTGGTATTTTACCGGACAGTATTGTAGATTCTAAAATTGACACCGTAAGCGGTGATGACCTTCCTTCAAATTCCAATGGTGATGCTACTAAAAGATTTGCCATTGCAGTAAAACAAATCTAAGCAAAAACTATATCAATTTTTTCCAATTTGGCTTCGAAAGACGGATTTTAAGAGTGAACGGGGTGTAGAAGTCAGGTTGGTTTAGAAATTCAAGATTCCTACTCCCAATTCATAACCAACCTGTGATATCTATTATTATAGGTATAATTATAACATATTTTGGTATATAATATGGATATGGAAGTAGTTTTAGTTAGGCATGGTGAAACAGATTGGAATTTAGATGGTCGTCTGATGGGTCAAAAAGATGTTCCATTAAATGATAAAGGTCGCGAGCAGGCGGAGGTTCTAAGAAATAAATTAGCTAATATGAGCTTTGATTGTTGTTATTCTTCGCCGCTCAGTCGCGCAAAGGAGACAGCGGAGATTATCTGCAAAGGTAAATGCGATATTATTTGTGATGACAATTTAAAAGAACGTTTTGGCGGAGAATTAGAGGGGATTATTATCAATAATTGGGGAGATTACGAGGATAACAGGACGGCTGAAACTGATGAGGAAATATTAGAACGAGCAAGAAATTTTTTGAAAATGCTTAAAAAAACTAATAATCATAGAGTATTGGTGGTAAGTCATAATGGTTTATTGAAAAATCTTCGATATTGTATTTTAGGAGAAAAAGGTAAGTTGGATTATGGCGCAGGGAATTTAGCGAATTGCGATTATGAAATATATGAAATAAAAAAGAAGCTTTCGCGCTAAGCATATACTGCGCCCTGCAAAAGCTTCGATGTTTATATTATATCAAATTAGCGCAAAGAAATGTTTATGTTCTTCCACTTTGGTTTTGGTAATTGGACTTTAACGAAGAATGGTATAGATGGAATCATCGTTTGGTCTAGATGAAATTATCGTCTAGATTGGTTGATACTTTTTCGATAAAGCTATGGACTTTTGGATAATCTAAATACTTACATTTTCCATTCTTTGTAGTTGTTAGTATATGTCGTATTGTGTTGGTGATGTAGGCACTGTTTGATTTTTCCGGTTTTGATAGCATTTTGGAAAAGTCATCATTTAAATCTGGAGCGATTGAACCCTTGCAGAAATCGTTTAGGTTGGTGATTCTGTTAGGGTGGAGCTCTACGTATCTTTTTGCGATTGCTAAATGAATAAGTAATGATGGCATAGAGAAATTATAGCAAAAATAGCGTAAAGTGGTGAATATGAAAGGACGGATTGCTAAGAATGTTGGACTGAACGAGGTATTTCTGTGTCAATGACTTAAAGGGCTGAATGTATTATATGGGGATATTGCAATGCGTATGATGTGTTACAATGATTATAATGAAGGAGGATAGATGAAAAATGAGTCTTTGCGTGGAAATATAAAGGAAACCGACGAGGAGAATTCATTGGATGAAAAGCAGAGAAAGAAGTTTGCAGAGAAAGTGGAAAAAGGGGGGTATTACAAAAAGGAAGATGGTATATGGTGGAAAGCGTATGATGATGGGTTTGACGAACAGGTTGAGTGGTTTAGACTGGATGAAGAATACCCTGATTTAGCCGATAAAACAGAGAAACTAGCGGAAAAATATCATGTTATGTATGATGACAATTCGAGGCTTAAGGAATATATATGGAAGCATGCCGACGAATTGAAGGATGCTGACGATGAACACTTAGCGAGGATTTTTAGAATTGCTGGAGCTATTACTTTTAATGAAACTATTACGGAGGAACTATTGGTTGGATATAGTGCTGATAAGTTGGAATTAATATGTAAAACGCTTGATGAATATTATGGTGGTGTTGCGGAATTAATGCCTGACAAGAAACTCGATAGGCGGATTATGCAAATCGGTGAGTGTCTAGTCCAGAATTACAACAGAGGGTTGATGGAGGGAGATTTTCTTGAAAAGCTAATAAAATATTCAGCAAAGGCGTTTTTGGATAAACAAAGAGAATATGCACTAATGAGTGGGATTAAGAATGCGATAAATGGCATTTCGAAAAATGAAAGTAGTGGGGCATTGTTTGGTGATTATATGGCATACTATGACTCTTTGATAGATGATAATGAAAAGATTACGAAGTGGGACACAAAGAGAGACGTATTGGGAAAATATGTCCAAACTCATGGTCTTAGTGATAAGACGATTGATGGTTTTAAAACTGTAATTTTTCCGCTCATGGAGCAAAGAGATGATGAGATAAAACCGATTATAGAGGGTGGAAATGCTTATGGAATAACTGTTGGCACATATGGTATTGCTGATTATACGGAAGAATGCTTGTTGTCGTCATATAGTCCAAGAGAAATAGATAAGTTAATAAGAATCTATCATGAAATTCCGACGTCTGATTATAGAAAATTTGAACAAAACCGTAAAGACGCTGCTAGATTGCAAGACACAATTATCGGTGGTCGTGACTTTATTCACGATGAAAGACCTGGCGTAAATGAGGTACTTGTTGCAATGAGAGATTTCTATGAACATCATAATGATGAAGATGCTGATAAATACCGTGCTAGACTTGAAGAACTGGAAGAAAAGTATCATTTTCATGTATTACCAAATGCTTTTAAAATTGAAGCCTATGAGAAACCAGTGCCGGCAAACTCTGATGGCTACCTGGGGGAAGATGGATCACCGGAAGATACTGCGTTAGATATTCTGAATCGATTGATAGAGAATACTAAGCCGGATGTTTTGAAGGCGCCAGTGACTGATGATCCTGAGCTGAATGAGCTAATGATGAAGATTGCTCCAATTGCGAATGAGAGAACTGGTGAAGTTCATGTTGATTTCAATGCAGTTAGCGAAGCAGTTGCTAGAATGAACGCTCTTATTTTGCAGAACAAAAACAAACAGGGTATTCGCCCTTCAATTATTGCGGCTATAGCGTTCCTGGATAAGATGTCTGCGTATGCTTTGAGAGGATTAGAAAGGAAAGATTTAGAAGAATTGCCTTTTGATTCAGGGTTTAAGGAGATGGTGAGGTTTTCTCAGCTTACCTCGAGT
Organism: uncultured Candidatus Saccharibacteria bacterium; assembly: GCA_964468665.1. Taxonomy (GTDB): domain Bacteria; phylum Patescibacteriota; class Saccharimonadia; order Saccharimonadales; family Saccharimonadaceae; genus Nanosyncoccus. Next base: position 4,477 of record CAYXTS010000026.1, on the reverse strand, counting down.
ACTGAATATGATGAAAAGAGTTTTGAAGATGAGTATCGACAAATGGTTGATAAAATCAGTGAGGCTTATGGGGAAGATTATGTGAATTCACAGAATGTAACTGAAGCGTATAGGATATTACATCAAATGATTATTCATAATATGCAGTCTTTGAGTAGATATTATGAACAAAAGAAGAATACGGCTAGGTTTAGTGAGGCATTGTGGTCTGGCAATTTGAGTGATGAATTGATAGGTCTCTTTGAGCGGGTGTAGGCAATTATGCCGTTACGAGTCTTAATTTGAATTAAGAATCGTGAAAGATGCAGTAGTTGGTTATGCTGTAGTATAATATAGGATATGCATGATAGGGCAAAGTTTAATGTTTTTGTGTTTATTTCGACGTTCGCAACGGCTTTGATAGAAGTGTTTATTGCGTTGTTCTTGTTTAAGAATGGTTTTTCGCTTAGTTCTATATTGTGGTTCTATTTACTAGAGAATGCTTTTGCTTTGTTTATCTCGTATGGGCTTGTGAGAATTGGTGAAAAATACGAGTATTCAATGGTCATGTGCATTGGGATTGCTGCCTTTATTGCTTTTCAATTTGCCTTAAATAATATAGTAGATAATGGTGCGTTTTTGGTTTTGATTTCATTACTGTATTCGTTATATAGAAGGGGGTATTGGGTGGCAAGAAGGTATTATGTGACTGATGTAATGCCACAGCGAAATTCGTCGGGACCGTTTAGTGTCGTGGTGATTGTGTCTGAAATTGCTTCAATTACGGCGGGGTTTTTGGGCGGTTTGCTATTGGATGGTTTTAATGTTCTAATGTTAACTTTATTATCCTCCGTCTTGCTGTTTATAAGTGTTATTCCGTTATTGAAGATTAGGAAACGAACGGGTAATACGAAGATTGAGCTGCTAAAGAATCTGAAAAAATATGATAGGCGGAATTATTTAGCTTTTTCATTGTATGAAATAAATAACTTGGTGGCGTTTTTGTTTCCTATTTTTATTACTATCTACATTAAAGATACATATTTGATGGCGGGGGCAGTGAACGCAATTGGTAATTTGGCAATTATTCTATTCGTTTTGTTTTATGGGAGGATTATTAGAAAAAGAAACTATTTTGTAATGAGTTCGATTCTTTTTGTTATAGTGCGATTTGCTAAATTGTTATCTTCTAGTTATTCTATATTGGTATTATGTTTCTTGGAGGGGTTTATGCGGAAAATGCAGGAACAATCTGTCAATAAGATTTATTTTGAGAATCGAAATAAGATGGATTTGGCGCATTATAATTTGATATATCAAATGATTGAGGCGTTAGCTAGAATGGCTGTGGTTATTCCTTTGTTTTTTATGGGTGATATAAGAATAATGATAGCCTTTGCTCTAGTGGTGATAAGTGTTGAGGTGGTAATCTATGCATGCTTCAAGAAGAATAAGGAGATGAACTGAAAAATATTTAGGGGCGGCCGTTAATCTGATATAATGATGGTATGAAAAAGTATTGGAAATGGTTGGGGCTGGTTGCTGTGATAATAATAGCAGTAGCTGTGGTATTAAACCAGCAATGGATTAATGATTATTTGAGGGGGTTTGGATATGTGCCGGAGGGGGAAATGGGAAGGATCGTGAAAGATTTGGAATTGACAGAGAAGGGCGAATTTTTGTTTAAGGCTTCGAGGCCGGAGCTAAGTTCGCAGGATGAGTTTAATGTGACGTGTCGGACGGTGATGGATGAAGAAATAGCGGTGCTGGGGTGTTACGTGGACGATAATATATATGTATATAATATTGAAGCAACGGAGTTGGATGGGATTAGAGAGTTGACAACGGCACATGAGCTGCTACATGCGGTGTGGGCAAGGATGAGCTTGGGGGAGAGAAGTGCGTTGGATGATGAATTGTTGCAGACTCTCAGGGCTAATCAAGATATACTGGATGAGGAGTTGGAGACATACGATAGTGAGCAGAGACAAGAGGAACTGTTTGTGAGGGCGGGGACAGAAATAGCGAATTTGCCAGCAGAGCTTGAGAAAGTGTATGGGGAAGTGTTTTGCGATCAGGATAAGGTGGTGGGGTTTTATGATAAGTATATTGGGGTGTTTCGAGAGATGGAGAGAGAGATGAGCGAGTTGGCAACGCGGATGGAAGAAATACAGGTTGAGATTGGTAATTTGAGCGGTGATTATGAACAAAGAGTGGATGTGCTTAATGGTGAAATTGACAGTTTTAATGTGTGTGCGGAGACGGCAGGGTGTTTTGGATCGGAAGCGGAGTTTTATGGTCGGCGGGCAGTACTGGTGGGGGAACAAGAAGCACTTGAAGCGGTATACGATCAAATTAATGGGTTAGTGAACCAGTATAATGAGCTGGTTGAGAAGTATAACGCAGATGTAACACGAACGGAAAAACTGAATCGGATGATGAATTCAAGCGTTCGGCCGGAGGAATTGTAGGGGCGGTGAGCTGTGATGGCTTTGCGAGGTTGATTTAGATGTGGGTTGTGGGGGTTGATTTCAAGGGAGATTGTGGTATGATGCGGGTATGAAACTAAAGACTCGGAGGTTGTCGGTAGTGATAATGACGCTCGTAGGCGTGGTGATTTGGCTAGTAGTGAATCCAGCGAGCTATGACGAGATGTTTATTCGGGTAGAGAATACAGGAGCAGAGAGTGGAGATGATGACGATGCGATTGTAGTGCCGGGCGGGACCAGTGGCTTGGTTGATGAGGGGGTAAACTCAGGGCGGTTGGCAGTAGATGTGCTAGAGGAATTAGAGGTTAAGGGCAGGGCGCCAAAGACTGGTTACAGTCGCGAGCAGTTTTATGATGGGTGGCCTTTGATCGACGGTTGTTCGCTGAGACAAAGAATTATTCGGCGAGAACTGGGGGAGTCGGCAGTGATACTAGATGGATGTAACGTAGTGGCGGGAGAATATGACGAGCCATATACAGGGGAGCATTTGGTGTTTAATGAAAGGTCTGAAATATCGGATAGAATACAGATTGACCATGTGGTGGCGCTTTCCGATGCGTGGCAAAAAGGAGCGCAGGGGTTGACGGCAGAGAAACGGTATGAATTTGCGACAGACGCTTTGAATCTTTTGGCAGTGGATGGGGAGGCGAATAAGAAGAAATCAGATGGGGATGCGGCGACATGGCTGCCTGCGAACAAGAAGTTTCGGTGTCAGTATGTGGCGAGACAAGTGTCGGTGAAATATAAATATTCGCTATGGGTGACTGCGGCTGAAAAAGAGGCGATTGCGAGGGTTCTCGCGAATTGTCCTAATGAAATGACGATTGGAATCTAATATATATAATTATTCTCATTCGCGCTTCACTCGCGTCATGAATTATTTGACAATTTTTTAAACGGAAATTTGCTCGTCTCGCGGCTCTCTTCAGGGCTCGCTCGTCAAATTTCCTAAAAATTGTCAAATAATTCTTGGCTCGTTCAATGCTCATTCGAGTTAATTATATATATTAGATTCCATGTTATGTTCAAAATAAGTCTCGGATGAGGAAATGTTGTGAAAAATAACTGGGTTCGCTCAATGTGTACTCGAATTGATTCTATAATTCTGGATTCTCATGTTATAATTAGGGTAATTAAGTGGAGTGAATTATGAAAAAATATATTTGGAGCGGGGTGATTGGGGGATTGATATTAGTAGTTGGAGCATTCCTGTTAGGGAGATTTGCGTTTCCGAATACTTTAGTAAGCTTGCCGACCCCGGAGCTAGCGGAGGGGCAACGGGGAGAGCTTGGGATTGATAAGAATGTGAATGAAGCAACAATCGATTCATATCTAGGGCGCAGTGATGCGGTGTATCGGGACCTTCGGATGCTTGAAGATCCGGGGAATTATGAGGCGATTGGGGGTGATTCGAAATTGTCGGGGTTCGTGAGGGGATTTGAAGTGGTGCCGTTCCCGTATATTGTGAATGTTTCTGGGTTGCCTGAGGAAGTGGGGCAGACTTATGTGGGGGCGACTTTATTCCGTCAACACTCAGATGGGTCGTATACGCCGAATTATGAAGAATCGATGGACATATTGGAAGGGCTATTTCCGAAGGATAAGGTGATTTTCTTAATGTGTGGGGGTGGGGGGTATTCTGGAATGATGAAAAACATGTTAGTGGCGCTAGGGTGGGATGAATCGAAGATTTATGATGTGGGTGGATATTGGTTCTATGAAGGAGAGAATTCAGTGGAAGTGAAGCGAAGTACGAGTGATGGGACGGAAGTGTATGATTTTTACAAAGTGCCAGTACATGAGATTCGGTTTGACGAATTGACGGAGAAATAGAGTGGTTGCGAAGAAGGGTGGCAAAAAGAAGCTGACGAGGGAGCAGGCTGGGGACGGGAGAGCTATGAACGTGAGGAGACGGTCGGCGAATGGTGAATCTATGACTGTGAAAAAGAAATTAGCTGGACTTAAGGTGTGGCAGTTGGTGTTGTTGCTCGTGGTTGTAATAGGAGGAA
>CAYXTS010000025.1:1353-8937 GCA_964468665.1 uncultured Candidatus Saccharibacteria bacterium | reverse complement strand
TATGTTTAGCCATATAAACATATTCATAACCAACACACTCTTTTAAATCTCTAGTACAATCAGTTGGTAATCCCGCCGCCATATATTCAAACAATTTCACCGGCGAAGTAGCCTTGGCTATCTCGCCTTGTTTAAAAGGTATGATAGCACAGTCGAAATACTTTGCATATTTTGGTAAATCATTGTAATCTTTTGCCCCCAAGTTATACACATTTTTATTTTTCTTTAACTCAATAGCAGCACCATTATAATCAATCCCCAAAAGCACAAAATTCCATTCTAGATTTTTCTCTGCAACCCAATTTATCAAATCAAAATCAATCCACGGCGCCAGAGCACCATAAAATCCTACTATTGGCTTTTTCTGTTTAACCACACTTTTTAAATCTATTGGAACTACAGAGTTATTTTTCTTATAGTCAAAATGCTCTACGTTTACCGCATTTCTCACCATTATTATTTTATATTCCTTACCCAAATGTTCCTTTAGCTCGTCATATAATCGTGTTGCTGTTGCCGTACACAACACTGGCTTTAATGACTTTAAATTATCCCACACCTTCATCTGCACACTCAAATCACCAGAAATATCCTCATGAAACTCATCCAAATAATCATAGATAAACTTAAATTTATAATTATCAACAATTTTTCTCAATGTTTCATATTTAGTTGGCATATTATTTGGTGACAAAAAATATTTATTCGGCATATCAGACAAAGCCCCTAAATAATCTTCCGAATTTATTGTTATTAAATTATCACTTATTTTCCGCATATTATGCACCGGATTGTCATACTCTAAATAAATAACAAAAAAGCCAAGTTCACTCAATTTTTGTGCCAAATGATGCGGACGTTGCTTAAGTCGTAAATCCCACAAAACACTATTCAAAACTATAATTTTATCATAGGTCTTTGCCATTTCATAAATCTTTTTGCTTATTTTTAAAATTGCACGATGTTGCTTTCTTTTTTGTTTTTTTCTATAAATATTTCCAACCACCTCAACTATCTTTCTTTGAGGTGTATCTTTTGGAAATAGCACATTAAAACCATTTGCAACCTTCTCCGCAAACTTAAACCTTTTTGAATTCGTAAGCTTCAACAAATAACTATTATCTCTTTTTAAAACTTTGTTTTCTTGCAAAATTTTCTTGATTTCTTCATCAGTATATTCTCTTGCCATTTATTTATTCTCCAATATTGCATCTACAATATATTTACTAGCATAGCCATCCCCATATGGGTTTTTCGCTTGTGCCATTTTTTCATACCGACCCTTGTCGACCAATAACATTTTTGCCTCTTTATATACTTCTTCCTCATCAGTCCCCACTAACTTTAAGGTCCCAGCATCAATCCCTTCTGGTCGCTCAGTTGTATCTCGTAAAACCAAAACTGGTTTACCCAACGATGGGGCCTCCTCTTGTACGCCACCACTATCAGACATTATAATATACGCTCTCTCCATAAAATTATGAAAATCCAACACATCCAGCGGCTCAATCAATTTTATATTATTGTTGTTGCCTAAAACCTCCTTTGCTACAACTTGCACCTTGGGATTCAAATGCACAGGATAAATCACTTTTACATCTGGGAATTCGTCCACAATCCTACGTATAGCCCTAAAAATTTGCCTCATCGGCTCCCCCAAATTTTCTCGCCTATGCGCAGTCACCAAAATCAAACGCGAATCCCCTACCCAATCCAAAATTTCATTATTATACCCTGATGAAACTGTAGTTTTTAAAGCATCAATAGCGGTATTGCCAGTAACAAAAATTCTCTGTCCCTTATTCAATCTTTCACTTAAGTTTTCTTTACTTAAATTTGTCGGGGCGAACAAATAATCAGCAATCCTATCAATAATTTGTCGGTTCATTTCTTCTGGAAATGGCGAATACTTGTCATAAGTTCTCAATCCCGCCTCCACATGACCAACTTCAACTTGCTGATAAAACGCCGCTAACGCCGCCGCCATCGCAGTTGTTGTGTCACCATGCACCAATACTAAATTAGGCTTCTCTTCCGCTATTACTTTCTCAAAACCCATCAGCACTTCCGCAGTAATATACGCTAAAGTCTGACCAGGCTTCATAATATTCAAATCATAATCTGGTTTAATTTTAAAAACATCTAAAACCTGGTCTAACATCCCACGGTGTTGCGCCGTCACACAAACCACCGATTCAATCCCCTCTCGCCCCTCAAGCTCCTTCACCACAGGAGCCATTTTAATTGCTTCTGGTCTCGTACCAAACACCGATAAAACTTTTTTCATCTTTCTATTATATCATAATCTTATGTGATATAATACATAATATGAGTAAGCTCAAAACATCCAAAAAAAAGACAGATACTTCTCGTAAGCGCGAAAAAATCATCTGCATTGTCGGCTATCTTATAGTGCCAGTATTTTTCTTATTGTTGTACTGTCTAATGTTTATGTCTTACGAAGACCTACACCAATCGTATTCCGAAATGGACATGTCGATCCCAACCATACTAAATCGCATCTTTCATTATATTCCTCGCGTAGGCGAGTTCTACCAACATATTGCCGTCCATTATATGTCTATTAATACGACTTTTGGATTGGATATTATTTTCCGATTCCTCGCCGCCCTTATAACTAGCTCATTTATTTATTTTTGTACATATTTTGTTCTTGGCAAAAAACCTACGCTCAATTACAAATCACTTATCATTTATCTTGGCTTTTTCCTAATCTTAATGATTTCTGAAGTTAGCGAAGTATTCACGTATAGGTTTTCTTATGCACACAACTACATTCTTGCCGCCCTTATTACTATTACATTTTTATTGCCATTTCGCCTCAAAGTCCACACTTCTAATTTTTGGAAAATTTGCGGTATGATTATTTTAGGTTTTTTCTTTGGCATATCCACCGAAATCGGCCCCATTGCCATTCTTATTATTTTTACCGTCCAAATCATCATTAAATTCTTCAAAAAGCAAATCCACATCAAAAACTTCTGCAGGACGTACAAACTTCAAATATTCGGCATACTAGGCACGCTTGGCGGACTTATCTTCTTCTATCTTGGCGGTGGCATAGGCAATCGCACCAGCGGTGGATATGCAGAAGTATACGACTATGTCTCCATATTCAGCGTTTTTAAAGGTAGCTTTTTGCCATCTATTTACAGATTGTGGCAACACGCTTGGTTCAACATGCGATATCTTATGTTCGCCCCACTACTTATTGGCGTTTTTATTTTAGTACAAAATCTCATCTCGAAACAACACCCCCATAAAGCAAGCTCTATCTTATCTTCAACAAAAATCCATGTTTTCGCTCTATCATTTTGCATTCTCTATATGGGAGCATCCTGCCAAATCAAAGTCCTAGACGATATGTACCCACGTTACTTTTTCTTAGTATATCTTGCCATCTTTATATCCATCTTTACTTTCTTCAAATTTTTATTTGACATTTTTAATATCAAAGAAAAAACTTTTCGTATCTGTAGTATTATTCTCGTCTCACTCTCCGCCATTGCTATTATAGATATGGTCTTCGCATTTACATTCTATCATTTCCAAATTCAAGATCAAGTCAATCGCATTTCACCGAATCCTGGAGTCGGAGTTACCGTAGAGACAGGTTATACTCATTCCACTATGGTACCCTCTCCCATTTTCAAATTTGCTCAAATGAGCCCCTTTGACTGGGGGGATCTCGGTAATGGCTATATGAAGTACGGCTATGGCCCAAAAATCAATCAATAAAACCTATAAATTTCTAGAATCTTTATTATCTACAATATATAGTGGTCGCCCTTGTGACTCTGCATGAATATGTGAAATGTACAATGCAGTAATAGCCTGCGATATCAATACCAGTCCCACTAAAAACGTCACGAACACCGCCATTTGCACTGCTCCATCCCAATATAATCCCAATGGATCCCCCAAAATATACTGCTGTATTATAATAAACATCCCCAATAAAAATGACAGGGCCGTAATAATCATCCCAATATACCCAAAAATCACCAACGGAGTAGTAGACATAGAAACGAAGCTGTCGATTGCTAAATTAAATAGTTTTTTAAGATTATATGATGGTTTACCAGCCATACGCACACCATACACATAGAATATATACTCTTGCTTAAAACCCAGCCAATCTATCAGCCCCCGCGTAATTCTATTATGCTCAGATAATTTATTAAATTCATCTGCAACTATTCTGTCAATTAAACGATAATCCGTAGATCCAGGCACCGTTGCCTTATTGCCCATAGCTCCTAACATTTTATAAAACAGTTTCGAGCCTAACTTCGGTATCAAACCATGTTTAGTGTAGTGGTCCCTTACTCCAGTTACTATTTCTGCCCCTTCTTCCCATTTTTTTATAAATTCCGGAATCATCTTTGGTGGCTGTTGCCCATCTGCATCTATGGTTATGATTGCATCACCTTTTGCATATTTAATTCCAGCAGACAATGCTGGCTCTTTACCAAAATTCCGCGACAAAGCCAACACTTTTACTTTCTTATCCTTTTCTGAATATCTTTGCAAAATACCTAACGTCCCATCAGAGGAACCATCATTAACAAGCAACACTTCGGTATCATATTTCTTTATTCCGTTAACTACTGGCATCAACTGCTCATCCAAAAACTTGCTAATCCCCTCCTCCTCATTATAGACTGGCACCACAAAAGAAATCACCTTCATACCACTATTATAGCACTTATTAGCCTTCCCGACAAGCAACGCCCCCATATTTTTCTCTCTACTTAATAGAAGCCCTTACTTCCTCAATAACTTTTTCCCACTTAGTCTCCCAAATATTTTTATTAAAAGCTACCTCCGCAACTTTTTCACCATTAGTTGCTAAAAAATTTCTCAATTCAGGCTTTTTTATCAATTCTTCCACACCCTCAACTAAAGATTCCGTTGTGGGTGCAATAATCATTCCATTAAATCCATCAATTACCAAATTCGGCAACCCGCCCACATAAGTAGTTAAAATTGTCTTTCCCAAAGCCATCGCTTCGATACACGACAAAGACGTACCTTCGCTATACTTAGTCGGTATCAATACCACGTCCGTTCCATCGTAAGCTTCCGCCATCTCATCCATATCATATTCATCGTGCGAAACATTTTTAGGAAAATCTGCTAAAAAATCTTTCAGTTTTGCCCCCGCTTCATCATTGTCTACCTGGCCAACAATCTTTAAATAAACCGTATCATTGTATTTAGCCAATATTTTCCTAAACGCATCAATCAAAATATCGTAACCTCTAGATTCATAAATCCTCCTTGGGTACATAAAAACTAATTTCTTTGGATCTTTCTTTCTTTTGACTTTACTTCTTTTAAACTGCACAGGATCATAATAATTTGGTATATATACTTCCTTCGAAGCAACATCATAATCCTGCGTCCTTGTCCAATTAATAAAATTAGTATCTACACAGACACATTTCACCGTGTTCCTCAAAGCTCGCATCAACTCATCACTCATCCCAGAAGTCTGCTTTTCGTAAATATTCCATGGGCCATCAAAATTAATTCCATGATTAATCCCTATCACCGGCACATCTTTTATCTCACAAGCCAAACTCAATGGTGATGCAATCACAAATTCACAATCTTTACAGTATTCATTAAAAGCTAAAGAAATTTCACTTGTTGTATTATCTTTACCAATGCCCAATCCTAAAACGGTAATACCGTGATATTTTTTCTTAAAAGGCTTCTCTGAACATTGTAATATTCGCGGAGTTAATCCATTTTTTCTCAATAAGCAAGCCAGATCATATATATATCGCTCTGCCCCACCGCGAAAAACCTCTTTACCATCCCAATGATAAAAATTCATATTTACAATATCCACTTTTCCGCAAACTACACTTCTTTCCACTACATCTTCTTGTGTATTTTCACTTTTTTGCTTAATTTCTTCCTCGACCTCCAATATCGTCTGCTCCTTTTTGGTTTTCTTTCTTATTATTCTATACACAACATCTATTGCGGAGTCCACCAACTTATATCTTTTTGCCGACAACAACCTAACTAATTCTTCATTTTCCCTTAATAAATCATCATTTTTCTTGTTTAGCTCACGATTCTCTAAATAAACTTTAGCAACCCAAGACTCATTAGAATCCATAAGTCATACCCCTTTCCTAATTTTTTTTAAAATTACCTTGACTTTTCGCCCAAACTTAAAAAACATATTCTTTTCAAATCTATCTATTCTATCCTTCAACATTTCGTTGTCCATCATTATTCTTTCATTATTTTTCATTAATTCTTTTATACTTTCATCCCTAGCAAAGACGCCTTCCTCACAATACCCGCCATATCTATGTTGCACTTGAATTATATCCCATATTTCTTTAGGCGACTCTTTCAAAATTTTTCCATATTCCCCACAAGCTTTATCCAAATCTATGACACTTAATTGTTGATGCAAACTCACTCTTTTTTCTTTTGGCGGATATTTTTTATACTTACCGTATTGAATAGTTAAATCTTCATCATAATTTGAAGAAACCGGAATAGTCGTATCTTCAAACTTCATTATTAGTGGGTTCTCAAAACCAGATGCTTTCAAAACGTATCGGTCATCGGAAAAATCCATCACAAAATCTGTTTCACCAAATTTATATGCATTTAAAAACCTCTCCCGCCACCTACACATCTCTTTTTCCGATTTTATTTCCTCAGAAACATTATAGCGATCATATCTAATCGCAGCCTTATGGAATCTTTTAAAATCGTCTATAAACTCTTTTTGTTCATTCTTGTCATTTGGTATATTTATGAGTGGAACAACATCAATAGAAACACCGCTAAAACGCTCTGGATTATTAAGATAATAAACGTTTGTAAACATCGTTCTATTATCATATAACTGTAGCCCAAACCATTTATATTCAATAAAACCCATCCAGTTGGGTATTATTTTTTTGCTACATAATTTCAATAATTTTTTATAATCTTCCACCGGCATAGCAATATCCATATCATCATCCCAGGGTATAATTCCTTTCCATAAAACTGCACCTATCGTAGTACCGCTAATTGCAAAGAATCTCAAATTATTTTTTTCACAAATTTTCCGAAATTCCTTATATACGTCCAAAATAATCTCATGCACCGAAGATAAATCTTTATCGTCACTCATACCTACATTATAGCACAACTAGCTATTCGACTTCTACCCAAGTCTGCCCGCTACGATAATATATTCTGCCATGTTCAAACTGCTGATAAACTATCCCATTTGCATCCTTCTGTTCGCTACTGGTTGGATAGCCAAGTTCGCTCCATTCTGTTCCGAGTTCGTACCATTTACTGTAAATCTTACCAGAAATATCCCACGCACCAGTATTTGGAGAATAATACATTCGTCCAACCTCAAAGTTCTGATAACACCCATCATTAACCAACCCACATCTGCCATCACTTGTAGAAGTTTTTAGTACACTATTAGCTGCCCCCATCTGCTCATATCTATCTTGATCCCACTTTGGAATTACCCAAGTCTGCCCGCTACGATAATATATTCTGCCATGTTCAAACTGCTGATAA
>CAYXTS010000025.1:0-1253 GCA_964468665.1 uncultured Candidatus Saccharibacteria bacterium | reverse complement strand
CTGTTCCGAGTTCGTACCATTTACTGTAAATCTTACCAGAAATATCCCACGCACCTACCCCCCTCTTGTAGTATATTCGCCCATTTTCAAATTTCTGATATACACCCCCATCTCGCAAACCACCTATCTCTCTACTAATCGGGTATCCTAAATTACCCCACTCAGTTCCAAGTTCAAACCATCTATCATAAATTCTACCAGAAATATCCCACGCACCCGTATTTTTTGTCCAATATATTCTTCCAACCTCATATTTTTTGAAACACCCTCCTTTCACCAAGCCACATTTTTCTTCACTAATCACCTTACCCAAAACACTTGCTTCGCCACCGATAGACTCATAAAAACTATCTATAGTAGAATCGCTCGTCGGATCCCCAAACCAATCCATATAATACAAATAAAAATTCCTATTCCCATACGCTCCACAATAAGCCGTACCATACCCCGCTTCCAATGCCCCTGCATTTGGCTGATATGGTGTATATCTATACAGTGCCGACGTTGCCAGCGACCTTACATTTACCACACTTCCCCCACAGTTAGCATTTGGGTTATACTGTATATAATTACTCCCCAATGGATAGTTCGTCCACCCCCCATCTAACACCGTCCGAAACAGCGCCGCCGCATTACGCACTTGATTTTTAAAACCATAATATTTAGACGAACACGCCGCCGTATCCGGACACCCATATCCAGTCGCCTTACGATAATCATAATTATTTGGAATCGGGTCCGTAATCAATGAAGTTTCCTTCTGCAATAACACCATTATCACCTGTGGATTTATTTTATAATCTTGCGCCGTCTGCCATATAATATGCGCCGCCGTATCTCCAGAACCAATCACATCGCCATCGCCAAACCGCTCCTCGCTAAGGCATACAAAATGACCAGTATCCCAATTCCACGTCGCACATTACCCTGCAGATAACGCCTTATAATAATTATAATCTGTATTCCCACATGGATTTTTAGATGTCAAAAACTTCTGAATATCTGCCTCACTCATAGAATTGTAATTTCCCATCTGATAGTCAGATATAATATATCCAGGGTCAAATCCCACCAGCGAAGCTGCCTCTACATCTTGCTCATAGGCCCCAGAAAGATTCATCAAAAACGTAAACAAAAACACCGCCACAAACGCCCCCAGCGCCACAAACCATATTCTTCTATCTCTTCGTCTTCTCTGCATACAAAATACTAATTACATTTCTCATAATACTATTATAGTCATCCTCTCAACT
>CAYXTS010000024.1:3093-8984 GCA_964468665.1 uncultured Candidatus Saccharibacteria bacterium | reverse complement strand
ACGACCTTCTGGACCACAATCAGACGCTCTAACCATCTGAGCTAATCCCACCATGATTTCATTATAATGCTAAAGAGATGAAAAAGCAAGACTTGGAGCTTGCGGAATTGACATTGTTACCTCGGTGTGGCATAATTGGACGGTAGCTAAAGTTTTTGGAGTTTTAGTATAGAAAGGGGGACGTAGAATGTCCAAAAGTACTTTTTCAACCGAAACTGATAACATGGAAGAAACCGTAGTCGAGGAAAGCGCCAAAAATAGGGGAACAGCGACTCTTGAATACATACTAGAGACATTAGGGTCGTTAAACTCTCAGGATGATTACATAGAGGCGAAAATCGACAACCTTAGGGTGGATGTCGAAAGAGAATTAAAACGCATATGGAAGCAGATAGAAGAGCTTGACAGAGATGTGCGGCATGTCGATATCGAAATGCGCGAAAACCAGGAGTCACCTGTTTGTAAATGCTCCGGTAAATGTTCTGGCAAACGCTCAGATAAATGCTCTGATGACGATTCTTCTTTCGAAGATTTTGTTAAGAAAAATATGGGGTGGAGGATGTTTGATGAGGATGCTCCAAGCCCTCCAGAGTTTGATTTTCACAAAGGATGATTTTTCTCGTATAATCTTTATTGGTTTCGTAGAGCCCGACCTAGGCCGGGCTTTTTTATGTTTTTGGATGATGGTATACTCGTTGACATATTTGCTAAAGTGTGATATAATTAAGGAGTTACTGGAGTTTTTGTTTTTTATGAAAGGGGGACACAAAAATGTCCAATAGTACTATTAACAAGAAAGAGGAAGAAAAGGTTGTTAAGAACAATGAGCGTAGTTTTTTGAGGTTTCTTTATGGTTCGGATGCAACATCGCATGGCTCTAAAAAGGCAAGCGATGGAAGCGAATCAGTAGTAACAGCAAGCAAGGAAGCGGACGAAAACAAGCCGGTAGCGGCAAGTAGACCGCAGGGCAAGAAAGATTCTGCGTCGTTTCTCTGTGGAATGGAGGATTTGAAATTAAAAAATCCTGCAGGAAGCAGTGAAGATTCTCCGTCGATGAAGGTGATTAAAGAAAGTATCACAAAAATTATGGAGGATTGCAATGAAAAGGTCTCAAAACTGTCTAGTGACAACAAGCAGCTGTGGGAGACCGTAAGGTTTCTCGAGGGGCAACTGAACGATTTAAAGGAAAAACATGACGATTTTTCCGATAGTTTGATCAAGGCTTCCAATGAGCAGAGCAAGCGTTTTGAGCTTGATCTGGAGAAAGTCGAAAATGAAGCGTCTGAAGCGCTTGCTAATCATGTAGGGCGTGACAATGCAGAGCATTCGCTTATGAAAAAGAGATTGTATGATCTCGAAACATTTGCTAATGAGTTTGCCAAAACGGTATCAGAGACAAAAGAAAAAGCGGATCTCACGGCCGATCGCCAGCAGGATATTAGCGAGATGGTGAATGCCCTGGTTAAAGAGATGAAAAGCCTACAAGAAGCACAGCAGGCAAATGAAATTTCTGCTAGCTTGATTGGTGTGCGTTTGGGAAAACTTGAGAAAGATTCAAAAGAGAACGAAGACATTGATGATCTTGACGATGCCGACAATTATAAGGTCAAATGGCCCGATAAGGACATACCTGAAGAGCTGGACAATGAGCTTGGCGAATCGGATGATATGTTTGTGGAGAATCTGAAGCGCGCGCTAATCATGGATGACGAATCTGAGGAGACGGACGATGTGGTTGAGGAATCAGATGATGAATCTGAGGAAGCAAACGATGAGCCTGAGGAGACAGAGGGTGTGTTTGTGAAGTTGGATGACGAACCTGGGTGTCTCGATGGGGGATCTGACGATGAGTCTGAGGAGTCTAATGATGAGTCTGAGAAGTCCGATGATGAGTCTGAAGAACCTGATGAAGAAGATGAGAATATGATTTCTTTGGAACAGGAAGAGAACCAGTATAAGGTTAGACTGTCTGTTGGTATGGATATAGGCAAGGGTGATGGCACTATCGAGGTAACTGGTAGTTATTATGACGACAATGATCGGTTCATCCGTCATCTTACCGAGAAAGAATTGCTTGACTATCTTAAGTCTTGTAAATCTTCTAAATCCAACGAAGTCCAGATTAATGATCCTGCTAATTAATTTTCCTCTATCTTATGGGCCCGATAAATCGGGCCCTTTTTTATGGTTTAAAAAGCAGGGAAATAATTTATTTTACCATAAGCATAAAAAGTGTTATATATATTGACAAAAAAGCTAAAGTGTGATACAATGTAGGTAGTCTGAATTGAGGTGTGTTCAAGAGAAGAAGACCATTAACAACCGAATCATCTCAGGTTTCAAACGAGAAACCTGTTGATATATATATATTGCATATCTTTTCATATCGTCCCCACATCAACGGAGGCGATTGCCTCCGGATACCTAGAAGGAGGTAATGCACCATGTTGATCGATTTATTGGTTTATGGGATTTCTGTAGCACTGCTCGTAATTTGGGCGGATTATGCTATGGCAGGAGGAAAATTTATGCACTTCGAATCAGGAGAATGGATTCCGAAGCGTGATTTTTCTCCGAGCAAGGTTAGGGTAACTTATGTTATTAAGGCGATTATAATTGCCTTAATAACGTGGTCTATCCACTATTTTACACCGGAAACTAAAAGTGTTCCGTTATTGATATGTTTCTATATCGTAGCGTTGGCTTTGATGGTATATCTGATGTATTGGTGGAGAGGTAAAACAATTCGAGAAGGAATTCCCTTCGTCTTGCTGGCTGTAATCATATCAGACACATTGTTGCGCGGTAGTATGCCAATAATGGTGTATGGTTACATCACAAGAAGTTTGTTTTGGGCAACCGTTCTTAACGTTCTGCCGAAGATTGTGCTAGCGATATGCATTGGTTATTTTATAGTCAGTGCTTTCTATCGCCGCTATTGGGACAATCTGGACGTTGAAGACACGGAAAAAGCTAATCTTGACCGTATCTTAGCAATTTTGGTTGCCATCATTACTGCAATTATCGTAATTGTGCTTCTTGCTTTTGGAGTAAAAACCTACGCTAATGCTAGTGATGATGGCTCCAAAGCGACCGAAGCTCCAGTTGATCTGGCGGACGAGCAGACGGAAGAGCCACAGTATAGTTGGTGTGGTTTTTATAATCTGAGCCTGCAGCCGCAGTATGGCGATGAGGATCCGAGCAATGATTATAATTTCGGTCCTAATCCGTACATTGAAGGTAAGGATGTTTCCTACTATGTCGATGATTTCAAGACGCGTATCACCGTAGATCCGGCTCTTGGGTCTGGAAATATGGCGTATCACGATTCGATAGTCGGCACTCGTTATATGGGTCTTTTCTATGACGAATGTAACGAGAAGTGGGATGCAGCAATCAACTATGCTAAGGAAAAATTCATGGAAGACCAGAAGCTTTACTATGATACAATTACGGCTTTCTTTGAATTTTTAGACTCTGCAGTTGAAGTGAAAGTGCAGTGGGGTAAGGGCATTGAGGATCAAATGTACCAGAATCCGCATACGGTGAATGGTATTCCTGATGTTATTACCTTGAAAACAGATGAGCATGAAGGTTGGTTCTTGGTTTTCTACTATGAGATCAAGGGCAATCGCATTGCAGTGCCGTACAGGATTAACTGTGGATACCAGCCGTGCAACGTAGAGCGCGTGATGGATATCAAACCGTTGCCTGAAAAGCCTGTGCCGTCTGTAGCTCCGAATACTCCGACACCGAAACCGCAGGATCCGGCTCCGAAGTCTAATACTCCGACTCCGAAGCCGAAGGCTCCGACGAACACTCCGAAGCCGCAAGTTCCGACAAACACCCCGACTCCGAAAAATCTGAAAGATCCGACCAAGGGAACCAAGGTCGGTCCGAATGACGATCCGGGTCCTGGTCCTGATACCAATAACGGCGTAGGGGCTCAGTATTCTAAGGACGAAAAGCCGACTAATTCGACTTTTAAGAATTATGATGAATACAAAGAGTCTCAGAAGCAGTTAAAGGATGTCAATAAGGACCAGAAGCAGGGTGGAGATGCTAATGTTCCAGCGGTAACATCAAAGCCGGATACCAAAGTCGACAGCAATGCTGACAATGGAACTGGTAATGGTGGTATCGACAAAAAGACTCCCACGCAGGGAGCGATTCATGTAGTCGCCCCTGATGGGACGACTCATGAGAACTCTTCAGACAACGGGACCGCGTGGGGCGGACCTGTTGATTAAAGAGATATGCAATAACAGGATGGAGCCCATGGCGGGGATGGCCCAAGTACTTTAACAGAGTCCGGCAACTTCGGTTGCCGGGCTTCATCCAAGTTGAAAACTGAGATGATTCGGTTGCAGACGAATATTAACAATTCGGCTAGCGACAAAGAAAAGATTTTTAATTTTTGAAAGGAATAATATGAATAAAATCTATAAAGCTATTTTGTCTGTATCTGCTGCAGCGATTGTAGCTGGTGCAACAATGACTCCAGCGATTGTAAACGCTTGGGGTGATTCAAGTAATGGTCGTCCTGCCTACACAATTTCACAAATTAACGAAGGCGTGCTTGGTGACACCATTACCTTTAACTCTATCACTAACGGTAAAATTGGTGATGAGCGTAACTTCGTAGGCGCTAAACTCAGCTCTTCAAACAGTGAAGTTTGGAATGCTAACGAAATCAACGTAAAAGATGGTGAAATTTATACAATCCGCCTTTACGTACACAACAACAGCCCACTTGGTACTAAAGCTATTGCAGAAAATGTATCAGCGAGCTTCTCTTTACCAACCGCAGTTGGTAAAACTCAAACCATTATTGGTTATCTGAATGCTTCTAATGCTACTCCAAATCGTTATTGGGACGAAGTAAAATTGGTCTCTGATGGTGATTTTTATATTGAGTACTTGGAAGGTTCAGCAAAATATACCAACGCTAAGATGGGAACTGTCGCGCTCCCTAACGAAGTAATTACTTCTGGTGCTACTCTTGGTTATGAAGCACTTGATGGTAAAATTCCAGGTTGTTATGAATATGATGGCCAGGTAACCATTCAGGTAAAAATTCATAGCTCAGTAAATGCCAAACTTTCTAAAACTGTACGCCTAAAAGGTACTAAGACCTGGGGTGAAGCAGTAGATGCAAAGATTGGTGATGAAGTAGAATTCCAAATCGAGTACGTAAACTTGATGGGTGAAACCGCTAAGAACGTAATGATTCGTGACGTATTGCCAACTAATATGGAATACGTAGAAGGTTCTACCTACCTTTACAACTCTAATTACCAGAGTGGTGTTCAGGTAGTAGAAAATACCGTGACTACAACAGGTATTAATATTGGTAATTATGACACAAATGGTAACGCGTATGTACGCTTTACTGCTAAGGTAGTTAACAAGACTTTGGCTTGTGGTTCTAACCAATTAGTAAACTGGGCAAGCTCAACGGTAGATTCTAGAGTAACTAAGGATGACGCTTCGGTGATGGTTGAAAGAGATGATGCTACTTGTAAAGAGGAGCCAACTCCAACGCCAACGCCAGATCCAGAACCAACCCCAACCCCAGCTCCAGAGTCAACTCCAGCTAAAATTGTAAGTACTGGTGCCTCTGAAATTGCAATGGGCGCTTTGGGTGCAGGTGCAACTGTGACTGCACTTGGTTACTATATCGCTAGCCGCAAAAAGTTAATGTAATTGACCGCTTTTTCGCAAGGTAGCTGTGTGGCCTTGATGGGCTAAGCAGTATCTCTAGCCGCGAAAAGTGGCTCCAAAAATCCCCCTTTTGAAGGGGGATTTTTGTTGCTCTACCCCTGTTTTTTTATGATATTACTCTTGACAAAATGGTTAAGATTTGATATAATAGAAGCATAGTTGAGTTT
>CAYXTS010000024.1:0-2993 GCA_964468665.1 uncultured Candidatus Saccharibacteria bacterium | reverse complement strand
CGTTGGAAAACGAGGGGACTTATCTTAAGAGAAATGGCAAGATATATAGTCTTGGAAAAATTCCTAGAGAAAATGCAGAAATGTACAATATAGGTCACACATATGCGGGAGCACGGAATAATGAGCCCGTAGGGTTGTATTTTTGGTTTTGGAAAAATCATCTTAGTAACTCCGTAGATGGTAAGATTGCATCTGCTGGTGATGTACCGGTAGTAACCTTTATGGATGGGGATGAATTGATTAGTGTTGATAGAACTCGGGTTAATTTTGCTCCTGCAACTTTTCAATGCTATTCGTTTAGGTACATTGATTATAATCCTGATCCTAGAGGGAATCACTCAGGTGACCTTGCGATTTACCAAGATTTATCTGACCCCATTATACTCAAAGAGGGAGAATGTTCATTTACGACCGACTGGTTTGAGGAAATGAATTATGAACATGGAAAGGAATATACAATTTCTTGGTTTGAGGGAACGCGTTATTATGAGATTTCGCGAGTTGCGGATTCGGCGCAGTATACTATCAGTTATAGCAGTGGCAAAGGATATGAAGGAAAGAGAAATAAGGGGGGGTATGCAGAATATGATCTTGCGGTAATAAGGAAAGAATTGACGCCGGGTCTATATTCTTTGAATGAAAATATAATTGTAGAAATTAAATAATTTTTCATCCAATCCCCTTGGAAAAAGCGCGCAAGTTAAAAGCGCGCTTTTTTATGTGATGTTTTGCTTTTTAAAAGCTTATGGTATAATCTATGATAGATGAAAAGACTACGCGATAGTTTATGCTTGAGGAAATTTTTCACTTTGGTGCTGATTTTGGTAGCAATATTATCTTTTGGGTTGGCTACTACTGGTACGGTTTATGCGGATGATGAAGCAGAGGCGGCAAGAAACGCACTCTTTAAAAGTAAGGTAGTGCAAAAAGCTTTGTATACAGCTGTGAAACATTGCTATTCGGTTAATGCTTATGATGCGCTTGTTTGGGCTAATGATTTTGCCGGTAAAAGTTCTGAAGAGCGAGGAGCAGCGTTGAATATGATAGCAATGAATGGGGGCGGGACGGAAGTTTTTCTTCCGGAGAATGTAATTGCGACAAATAGAGGAATAAGTTGTGGAACATTGTTGAGTGGTATTGGCGAATCTGGGTTTGAGGGTATTTTTAATCGTTTGGCGCCAGAGCGTTTCTATGATGAAACAAATGTGTTTTTGAGGGGGTTGGGCTACACTAGACTTAGTGAAACTGGTCTCGCCAATGTGGCTTCTGAGGTAATTGAAAGTTTTTGGAACTGGAACAATCCAGCTGCTGATATCATGAAAAAGCTATTGGAAGATAATGGGATTACGGCTCTAAATTGGAAAAATAGTGATGCTTTTAAAAACATAATTAATTCTGGGAGTAGCACACTTGGTCTCAATAAAAAATGTGTTAGTATAACTTATAAATATACAGAGGGTACAAGAGGAGAAGTAGCCGAGTCTTCGTCAGAATATGACCAAACACATTTTACTACTCCTAAAGTTTGTGTGGAATTGCAGAATGGCAAGATCAAATTAGCTAGTGGTAAAATAACATTAGAGCCAGACTCCACCGGATGTAATTTAGGAATCGGTGATGACTTCAGTAGGTGTGAGCCTATTTATTTTTACACCGAGGAGGATGCAGATGAGATACCTAAGTCAATTTTTATTGCTTCTAGTAGTAGTGCGGTGGATGGGGCGGAGAAAATAAATAACGAGAGTTTTAGTGATAACATAAAAATAGTAGATTTAAAAGATGGGGAGAGCTGGGATAGTTTTGTTAAACGTTTTGGCGAGAATATGAACCTTAATGCATGGAAGATAGAGACCGATAGTGGTGCTGTATTGAATTATGATTCGCATACGGTTGAGGATTTGGCTACTATTTCTGATAATGAACTCTATTATCGTGGTACTAGTAAGGCAGATACAAAGCGCGAAGCGGAGACTGTTGTAAAATACATTTCTGGCGATAAATATGATAATGTGGAAAGCGCGTTAAAATTCGAAAAAGGTGACCAGTTAAGTTATTATATTTATTTATTGAGGCAATACTACTTTAAGGGTTTACCAGTCAGTGAATACTGGACGTGTGGAGTTGATGGCAGCGTCTTATCTCAGGTTAGATTCGAAAGTGGCTATGATATAGCTATCCAACCTTCAGATGCAGATTCTGGGTATTCTGTTGGGGCAAATTGTAAAATTGACAAAAATCGGGCGGTAGTGGATGAGAATACTAGAATGGTTACTTTTAAGGATGGTTATTTTGATGTAACTGGCAAAGAAAAGAAAAATCTGAAAGGTATAATAGAAGCGATTAATGAAATAGTCAAAAGCGACCCTGATTCGGTAAATCAAATAGAGAGTATGAGCGGTGAAATTGAAGAGACTTGTGAAAATTCTAGTGCTGCTGGTGCTCTAGGTTGGGTAGTATGTTCTGTACTAGATTGGATGGCTGACGCAACAGATACTTTATATGAAGATTTCGTAGAACCAGAATTAGAGGTTAAGGCAGAATTATTCCAGGGCCTAAATTCGGATAACAACCCTACGCGAGCGGCGTGGGAAAAATTCCGAGATATTGCAAATATTGCTTTCGTAATCTTGTTTTTGTTTATTATTTTTTCACAGCTCACAGGAATGGGGATTGACAACTATGGCATAAAGAAAGCTTTACCAAAACTAATCGTGGTAGCAATATTAGTGAATCTAAGTTTTATAATTTGCGAGATAGCCATAGACTTATCTAACATTGTAGGTAGCAGTATAAAAGGAATGTTTGATGGGTTGGCACCAACCATAAAAACTATTAATGTAGTGGATGACGAAGGTAATACTTCATCCGTGGGCGATATAGGTAGTGTTGCATTAGTAGCAGTACCGATTCTGACGGTAATAGTATTCGTGAAAGCAGCTTTTCAAAACCCAGGTATTCTATTGGCACTATTAGTCTCTGCTCTAGGTGTAGTT
>CAYXTS010000023.1:0-9304 GCA_964468665.1 uncultured Candidatus Saccharibacteria bacterium | reverse complement strand
AATTACGACTTAATCTACAATATGCAATATCGGCCTTTTTCATACCCTTCAACATTTGCTCAACAAAAGCAGGATGATAAATATCATCCGAATCCATAAAAAGAATTATTTCACCTTTTGCCTCAACAATTCCTTTATTCCTTGCAGCACTTACGCCACTATTCTCTTGATTTATAATTCGCAAGTTGAACAATTTTCGTTTTTTCCACTCTTGAAGTATCTTCAATGTATTATCTGTCGAGCCATCATTAATACAAATCACTTCAAAATCTTTACAAGTCTGCATTGCTATACTTTCCATAGTTTCATCTAATAATTCTTCCGCATTATAACAAGGCATAATAATACTTGCCTTTGGCTTTTTCCCCTCAATACACTTCGTAATAGGTCTATCTGAAACAATTTCCTTTACATCAACCACGCATACCGAACGTTTTCCACCAAAAGAGGCATCAAAACATATTTTTTCACCATCTCTACTCCATCTCGGATGCAAATCACACCTCGTATCTAGGCCATACTTAAACGAAGAAAATACTCTAGCCACCCTCATCACTTTCTTCCCGTCCATAATATATAATGACTGAATACGTTTACGATTTGGATATGTATCAGTTACGACATACTTTCCATCATACGAATAAGTCGGATGTCCATCCATAGCAAGACGTCTCCAAAGCCGTTCAAATTTTTGCGTCTTGTCTTCTAGTAGATAATAACCTTTTCCGCCATCTTTCTTATTGAGATATGACAAAATCTCTTTATCGTTCTTCCAGCAACAATGCGACACAAAGTCATCATCAGATAAATTATACATATTCTTGCCATTCATATCGCAAGTTACCAATCTAGTATATTTCGTTCCTTTTTGAAACCAACGATGCAAAACCATAAACCGCTTCCCATTCGGGCTAATCATAAGGTGGTTTACCTTATGCTCCGCATCCTTCATACTTGCTTTTGGCTCAAAACCAGCAAAATCAGTATATTTTAAAAGTGGAGTAATCTTACCAGACACAATATTTATCTTCCATATACAAGTTTTATTTGGACATTTCTCATTTTTTGTAGAATCAGACACATTCGCATAGCCATACCCTGGACGCAAACGATGCAACCTAGAAAAATCCAAAGAAAGAGCAATTTTCCTATCTGGAGACATAGCATAAACCGGCATCTCAATAATACGTTCCTCTTTTGTTTTCGTGTTCAACACTACAGCACAATATTTGCCATCACGAAAATCATTATAAATAATCTCATTAGCAGATAACCATTGAGCCATACATCCCTGCTGCACATTCCAGGTATGCGTAGCTGCAAGTTTTTCAACCTTTTTTGTTGATAGCTCTATTCTCACAATGTCTGCGGGCTTCACTGAATCTGCTTCCGAAGATGCATTCTTAACCCTTAAAGCCAGGATATATTTACCATCATCGCTCCACGGGCACTTATCATAATAACCAAACAAATACTCATATCCATCATCTGGGGTAATCTTCTCTACTGGCCCATCGTATTTAAATTTCGGCGAAACCAAACATAGAGCTCTCTGATAAGTCCCATAAGCAAAATGCCTAATCTTATCATTCTTCAGTACATGATCGTGAACCCATATCTCGAATTTATCTATGCCCATCTATCCCCTTTTTCTGATTAAACCTCTCCCAAAGACTCTCTGCTCTTTCCCGCTTTATCGAAGAAACTCCAATATCTAACTCTCTGCGTTTTTTTAGCTCCTTGAAAGAACCTATTACTTTTGCAGGATTCCCACCAACTATCGCATCCTCCGGCACATCCTTTGTCACCACTGCACCAGCAGCGACAATCGCATTTGGCCCAATTTTAACGCCTTCCAAAATAACTGAATGTGAACCAATAAAGCAATTATCCATTATTTCTATGCAACCCATATGTATCATATAATCACCGTCCTTATTCCCGCTCCTTTTTGCTTGGTTGTTAAATACCATGTGAATTATATCGTGTGGTATGATACTGACATCTGCAGCAATCACAACATTATTATGAATCCTAATTAAATACGGCTCAACTGGAATCCTGCGACTTTGATAAAAAATATTGTCTCCAAGTTCTGCAAAAACATTGTGTTTACGCAAATAGCTTATTCTCGCCTTACTACTTGGCAATAAGTAAAAATGCAATCTTTCTAAAACCGTACGTTTAAAATCTTTCTTTTTTTTCATTCACTTAATCCAATGCCTTTAATTTTTCTATTTTACCACCGCAGTGTTCATATTCGTAAATCTTTGAATCGACCGTAAAACGATACCAATAACATTCTAGAAAACAGAATACTAAGCCCTCCTTTCCGTCCAAAAACCCACCACGAAAGATATAATTATAAATAAACCAAGCCCAGCACCTAACAAACATCGGGGCTTTATAATACAGACCAAATTTCTTTTTCCTCTGCGCCAAAATAGCTGCATCAGTATTAATTTTAGTCTCACCACCATGTTTATAATCAATATAATCCTGCATTTCACGAGTTGCATACCAATTATATTTTTTGATATAACTATCAATATTCTTAAAATCGTAATGAACAAAACGATACTTAGTGTGAGCCGAAAAGCCCTCACTAATAACACTATGAGCATCTCTACGACGATCTTCAATCCTACCATATTCTTTCTTGAACATCATCATTTTTCTTTTATTGCGCAGCCCATGCTTCATCACACGACCAAGAAAATAAAAATCTGCTTCGATAGTAATACCATTCATTGGCTTGTCTTTATTTTTCGATATTAATTCCTTAATTTCTTTTTTTAACTCTTTTGGAAATCTCTCATCAGCATCCAAACGCACAATCCATTCGGTATCGATATCGCAATTCTCTAATCCCCAATTAAACTGCTTAGCATAATACTCAAAATCATGATGATAGACATCCGCACCGAGTTCCTTTGCTATTTTTACAGTATCATCAGTACTGCCGCAATCGATTACCACGCAACGCTTCGCAAAACCTTTCATGGATTTCAGGCAGTCGACAATATTTTTTTCTTCATTTTTTGTCATTATAATAGCAGTCGCATCAACCATTACAGGACCACCTTTCGTTCGGATCCTGACAATCTTTTTCTCTGGTTCACAAAACTACTCGCATTATTTTTTGACATATTACTCCACGGCAAAATACATTACCTTACATATAATAATACTCATTTCTTCCCAAAAGTCAATTATGCTTATTAAAAAATCCCTCAATAACGAGGGATTTTTATTGAACGACACTGTTTATCTCCTACGCCTTACCACAGCAACGCCTAACAAAGGTAGAACAATCAAAGTCGTCATACCTAAGGACATAGCAACCACCAGTGAATTCTCCACAGTCGCATCCCCACCACCATGTCCACTAGTAAACTTACCAGTCTCCGGCGCAATTGGCGGAACAATGCCACCACATCCACCATTTGCGCATGGATCGTCTAGCTCATGGTAGTTCACAAACGTCGTCCAATACTCGTCATCAAATACCTCCAACTGTTCATAATCACCCGATTCCAAAACTTCTTCTGCAGTATAAGTAATCACCTCGGCATATTCATCTACATATGGTAAACCTTCCCATACATAACCCCAAATATCTCCCGTCACATAATCCTCATCGTTTTCATCAATAATATATGCATCTCTCATTGTCAAGTCAATCGTCTCAATGATTTCACCATTCGCAAATAAATTAACTGTTAGTTTATCTGGACGCTTGCCGTCTTTATCATGTGCATCTTCCCAAATCTTATCCACATAGTACATTATTCTTTCTACTTCATACTCATTTGTAATCTCAAACACTGCTCGCTCATCTTTCACTACATCCTTTTCTTCACTGATGTCACCCGAAACACTTAATTCGAAGTATTCAACATCGGCATTGCTCTCTAATACTTTATATTTACCGGTTGGCACCTTGCCTTGCACTTTACAGGTAATTAGCTCGCCAGATATTACACAGTCATCGCTAGCCTTCAAAGTCATTTTGCCATCTTCACCGAAATCTTCCGGCCCCTCAATTGTAAACTCCAAATCAGTCAACACTTCTGGTGACAACCCCTTTACAGTTTTCTGGATAACAAATGACTTCGCCAAGCTACGATTATTAACTACTGTCAACGTTAACTCTTCCTCGTCCCAACTAAATGCCTTATCACCTTCCTCATTAAACACACAAGTCTTCGTATAAGTATTAACTAGCCTATCGGTATCCTTACCAGCAAGTTCACTAATACAACTAATTGTTACCGTTGCCGAGTCTTCTACTGTGTCATAGCCTTCCTTGGCTTCTTTTTCGCTAATCTTATATTCAAAGCTCTCTTCCTTCTTATCGTCCGAAATTGGTACAGTAATAGTTATTTCACCATTCTTGTCCGTTGTTTTATCACTATGACCTTCCACCGCAAACACTACATCTGAAAGTGGCTTGTAATCCTCATCAACTTTCTCAATTGTAAATTGTGTATCACCCTCATATACAATCTCATCTTCAGCTTCACTCCAAGTATTAGTCACTTCAAATTTATCATTATCAACACTCTTAGTCCAGCTACCCTCAATTGCCCCCTCATCAGATAGTACAACTATCACGCTCTCGTCTTTACCAAAGGCAGTTTCACCAATTGCCGATTCTTGTACTGAATATACAATTGGCTCGCCACCTTCATTTAAATATAAATCATTAAATGTGAAGGTCCATTCATCGTTTTGTCCAGCCACGATATCAGCTGTGTCAATTACTTCGCCATTTGCTAGTAACTCTACAGTCACCGATCCTGGGCGCACTAAATCATTACCATCACCCGCCCAAATCTTTTTCACGGTAAGATCACCAGTTGTGTTGTATAACGCCGGTTCATGGAAGTTAGTAATCACGCCATTTTCAACCGTCGCAGTATAATAATTGTCTTTCTTAAACTCTGTACACCTTATCGATTCACCAGTACCACTACATGTCGAAGCCTCTACAATTTCATAATCAATTACTTCGCCGTCCGCATTCTTTTCTGGCAGATCTGCAAAAGTATAATCATCTTTATCCGTTAGAGCCAACGCTTCATACGCTACATATTTACCCTCATCATTCTTGACCGCTACATAATAGCCTTCATAGTTTTCACGCAAACCGTCACGATCTTCATCGTCATCCCAAACCTTTGCTGCCGTTACATTAGTAGTCTTATATTCGTTCGTAAACGTATCCTCATAATCCGAAACCACCAAATCAATCTTTCCAGTTTGATCATTAAACTTCACTTCAACTGTAAGCGAAATACCGCCAGCACTAGTCCCAGTAGCCTCAACGCTTGGCACATCAAACGATTCGGTTACTGTATAGGTATATGTGTTACCAATATCTTTATTAGTAAATTTAATCTTACCGAAGCCAACTGTCTTATGGTCTTTATCTGCCGAAATAGTAGTCTCCTTTGGCATCGGCGCACCCTCATCCTGGCTCGAAATCGTAAAATCAAATTTATCAGTACTCCTCCAGTCACGACCAGTCAAACTCTTCGTAAATTCAAGCTCGCCCTCCTTACCACCATAAGTATTATCACCTTCATAGATATTGTAAATAGTATTTTTAGAATTATTTGCATAAGTTTTAGAAACCAAACCAAGTGTACCATCACCTTTATCTTCAACTACAATCGTCACCACAATATCCTCATCATTCGCAAGACGCGACACTCCGTCACGGAACAAACTATTTCCATCAGCATCAGTAGTTTTTTCAGTAATTGTATAAGTATAAGTACCAGCATCACTAATAACAGGAGTAAATTCGGCACTAGAGCCTGACAAAGTCAAAGGCTTGCTCTCTACCGTCTCACCATTACCGGTCATCACGAAGATAAACTGATCCAAAGCAATCCAAAACGGTTCATATCCACTCGCAAAAGCTTTATTTACGAGAATCTTCGCATCCTCTGGATCAAGCGGAGCAACAGAATAGTCATTTATAAATGTCTCTTCGTTATTACCTTTTTTAATCGTCCCTGTCTCAGTTTTTTGTGCACCCTTATTGAAGCCAGGAACAGTCGTCTCTACAATCTCATAGTACCAACCAGTTGGGATATTCTCTATCGTACAGGTACCATTATGGCTAATCCTGTTGTCTACATCTCCCTTCATACTACAAGTACTATCATCAACTCGTACTGGGTTTGTATCACCCTCATGTTCATAGAAGTATACTGTAAATCCAAATAGCTTCTTCTGCGCTTCAGTCAAATCACCACTAGAAGCTGTTACTGTCTTTTTAATCGTTAAATCGCCAGACTCAAGATAATTGGTTACTAAAGCCGTAGAGCTAGCATTACCGAACACTTCGTTTATTTCCTCATTATCCGTACCATCATACTTAATTACTTCATAATCAACTTCGTTGCGGGTGTATCCACTTGGCAAAGCTTCTGCTACCTCAAAAGTCACTCCAGTTGGTACATCTAGCACCCTAATTTCTTGGTTTACTGTAATTTCCGCCTCGATTTTGCCACCAGTATAATCCATTTTTTCAGTTCTAGATTTCAAAGAACCATCAGGATTATAAGTATAAATACGATATTTACCAGCATCCGCCCCATTTAAAGTAACTGTAATAGGATATGTTTCGGCAATCTCAGTATCCTCAACATCATTATTGATAACTTTCTTTCTAACCGAAATACCACCATTCAAGGTATTTTCTGCCGATAGCTTAGTTAACTCAATTTCTTCAATTTCAACTGTACCATCATCATTGAAAATCACATCATGAATACTGCCATCATTTACAATCATCGGATGATAAAGTCTTTTAGTAATATGATAATGGTTTGTACCATTTTCTTCGTCTTCCAATGTATAGCTTTCGTCAAACAAGTAATCGTGACCCTCTTCAAGCACCGCATATTCAACGCCGCTCATCGTAACAATGCTTTTTGCAATGCTCCTAAGTCCTTCAGTTTCAGCCGTTCCGTCTAATTCCTTCATTACACCCGGTGCTACTGCATAGGTATAACTATTTACCCATTCGCTTCCACTCTCGTCCTGTTTATTAAACACAAAAGTCCTAACTTCATCGTCATCCACCTTTAATTTTAGAATTACTTCTTTAATGTCATCACGCTGTGCTGGGTCCATACTATCTTCCCAAAGCTTGGTTACTTCAAGCTCGGTTTCTGGCAAATTAGTTGGATCACGATCTTCTTCAAATTGAATAGGAATCGATATATCCGAATAAGTTGGCTCATCGCTACCCTCAACCTTAGTTGCAGTCTTAAATCTAAATGTCGCCGTACTATTTGTAATCAATCTAAAACTACCATCCGCATTCTCACCCAAACCAAATTTTGTCAAATTCTCCTCATCACATACTCCATCATTTCTAAGCGACGCAATACAATCCATCGCCTCCTGGCTTGGCCAAACCGTAAAGGTAACCGAAGCCTTCTCGCCATTTGAAAGAGTTTTATCTAAACCAGGGTTCCAATGCACAGCTCCACCTTCAAAAGTAGCTTTTGCATAATCTGTGCCCCAAGCATCAGGCACAGAATAACGGAAATTACCAGCTGCACCGTCAATCTCCGTTGAAGTTGCTGAAGTAATACCATCTTCAATTTGAAGATCTGCCACCGAAAGTCCCATCTTAATCTTTTCTACAATCTCAGCAAATGCTCTTTCTAGTTCATCTTGGTCAGCAGCATCTTTATATGTTCCACCAAGTTCTTCCATATTGCTTACATCACCAAATGCCCCCACCGTATAAAACTCTTTATTGGTGTTACTAGTAATCTGTCCAGCAGCCACTACTGCTGCTCCAAGATTCCATCCATTGTCATCGCTGTCACCTTCCCCCCATCTAATACAAGGTGCATCCCAACCCCATCCATCATATTGACTACAATCATTCGCGTTATCAGCGTACTTAGAATTACGGTACGTCGGATCACCATCGGAAACAAAGATAATATAAGTTTTATCATTGTCACCAAAGTCTATACTATTAGCTGTGGTAAGAGCATCTTCCCAGTTTGTACCACCACCTGCACCAGCAGCAGTTACCCAACGCTTAAAAGTATCCAAATCAGTAGTCGGAGTAGTATGAGTTGTGTTAGTTTTTACATTTGTATCAAAATCAACAAAAGCCATCTCCACTACGTCTTTAAAATCTGGGTTGTTAGGATCATTTTGCGAAAGGAGTTTATTTGCTAAACCATTGACGGCATCCTTAGCAACTTGGATACGAGTACCGTGATCTACTGCAGTACGAGAATATCGCGTACCAGAATAAGTCACACTACAATCATCATCAGAATAAACCGTACCAGAATAATTATCGCCAACTTCAGTACAATATCTTCTCCCAAAAGAACCAGTGCGCCATCTATGCAATACTAAATAATCACCACTCACGAGCCCATATTGCCCATTAGTACTAGAATTGTATTCGTACGTTCTAGCTGTATTACCCATACTACCTGAAGAATCATATACGACAATTACATTTGCCTTTGTGGCTTCGTTTTGATTTCTTGAAACACCTTCAATCTCAAGTGTAATATCATAAGTCCCATCTGGAACTCCATCTGCATTTTTATTTGCTTTTACACTTTTTAGACTTTTAGGGATATCCCTTTCTGCTGGGACAATTCCTTGTTCTTCATCTGCAGCATAGGTATTAAAAAAAGTAATTGGCATCGAACCAAAAACCATCACCGCTGCTGCGAAAATATTAAATATTTTACGCTTTAATTTCATTTTTTACTCCTTCGCTAGTATTGCCGCCATTATATCACGCCTGTCAACCAGCAGCAACGATAAGCACTTTTACGAAACAAAAAAATAACCCCGAAGGGTTATTTTTTTGTTTTACCAGACTTTTACAAGTATTTCGCCACCAAGACGATTCTTCTTAGCTTCTCGTCCAGTCATAAGACCTTTTGACGTAGAAACAATCACCATGCCCCGCCCAGACTTTACTACAGGCAAATCATCTGCCGAAACATAGACACGACGTCCAGGCTTGGAAACCTTATCAATCTCGTTGATTTTCGCATTCTGGCCAGCCTCATTGATTATAACTTTCAAAAGCCCACGTGGCTTGCCATCCTGAACTTCATAACTTGCAATATAATTATTCTTTGCCAAGACCTCAACCACGCCTACTTTTAGCTTAGAGGTAGGGACGAGAATTTCATTCTTACCCACCATTACAGCGTTGCGAATACGTGTAATCAGGTCAGCAATTTGATCAGTAGATTGTAATGACATATTTTCTCCTTTCTCCTACCAG
>CAYXTS010000022.1:0-9323 GCA_964468665.1 uncultured Candidatus Saccharibacteria bacterium | reverse complement strand
GTTTCCATCTCTGGTTTTCAAGACCAGTGCCTTCAACCACTCGGCCACCTTTCCACTTCCAATTATACCACAGATATGGTATAATTAACATATTATGGCAAGAAAATTCAAAATGAAACCGGTTAGCAAACAGAACCGCAATAACAATCACAAGCATAGCGACAAACGCAAACACCTCCGCCTCAAGAACGGCAGATAAGCCCCAAAAGGGGCTTATTTTTATCCAAAGTTCCATTTATACATCGAATTTTTCCCTCCACACAAGAAAATTCACCTTCATCACAAATCTAGCATCGACTCAAAAAACTCCCTGATTATATCATGAACCCGTAAACTCCAATCACTAGACTCATACCAGCTGTGGCAGACGCAAATCTAATAGCCCCGTCGTGGATACGATTCTGAGACTTAAAACTTTAGCGAACCCTAACTAGAAGGAGCTACCATGCAACGAACAGTATTCCCAGAGTACTTACCGATAGTGCCATTACCAGGGTAGACACCAGGAGTATTGTTGGAGTTGAAAAACAGATCGTAAGCGTTATTATAACCATTACCCGAGGACGACCAATAATAGCCACCGTTACCTCTACGGCTAATAGAGCTACCGCTCACCGTACCCGAGTAAAGAAGGTTATTTGGGAAGTGGCGGAGTCTCTCTTGCATTATGGCTCCTGTTGGGGTAGTAGAGCCACTCATATATTGTGCTACACCTTCAGCGCTCTTATAACCTCCTAAACTATTACTGAGTAAACCAAACTCAGGATGGCGATTAGGCAAGTGCCAACCAGTCGGACAAATGTCGCCATCGGTTGTTCCGCCGTTTTTAGCATAGGTGCCGTTACCAGCTGTAGCAGAGTACCAGTTGTAATAATTGCCATAAGAGTAGAGATTAACAGAATGAGACGACATATTAGTGGTGGTAATGTAGGTAGCACGGTCGGCGGTATTGTCTGTGCGGATACGTGATTGGTCATCACAGGCTGCTGAGTTAGCGGAGCACCATCCTTCAGGAGCAGTGCCTTCTGTGTAGGCTATGCTTGAGGTTGGAGATAGGTGATTTGAAGTAGTATTAGTATCATATACATTAGTGAGTGGGAGAGATGGACTATTGGTATTAGCACTAGATAGTATTACATCATTATTATTACTATCTTTATCTGCAAGCCTTAGGTTTTCTATCATCCAGCAGTTGCCGTCTGTAAGTCTCGCTATAGCGTAGGTATTGCCATCTCTAGTGTCTGTTAAGGCAGAGATGCTATTAAGGTTTGCACTAATAGACCAAGTGGATTCATCACTATCGCCTTCATCATTATATGTAGCTGCAGTCAGACTATTACATACTGATGCGCCATTAGCTTGCATAGTACCAGCAGATTCCACCCATACGGCATAGAGAGCTAGACCGTTTGCAGTGGTGCCAGTCGGTACAGTAATATCCTCATTTGGACCGTAGAAGTGAGCATTTGGATTAGTAGCATAATCAAAGGCATCAGACCAACCAGCAAAGCCATAACCTTCACGGCTGAAGTTGCTAGCAAATAATTTAACGGTATTTCCATCACTAGCTGAATGCCTACCCATAGTACCTACGGCAGTAGATGCATTGGCGTAATAATTAATGTAACCTGCAGTGGAAGGCTGTGGTGAAAGCGGCACCTCATCCGCCGGATGCACCATCGTGTACCTCACCTTTCCATTGTACGTATCTGCCGCCTGCGTTCCAGATATATATGCCGCATACGTCGCCGTCACACTAGAGCCAGTCGCACCAGCGCCAGTATCAGTATTAGAATTATAGTAAGCTACCTTAGCGTAGTTACTCGGCACCGCCGCAAAATTATTATAAGGACTCACCACAGTCGCTACATAGCTAGAACCGGTTGTCCCTATCCTCATAGCCCAGTTAGAGTCAGGGCCAGACTGACTAGTTCCCGTAACGATAGTATTATTAGAATTCTTTACCCCTACAAGCTTAGTACTGTTAGCACCACCAATCACTTCGCCAGTATATCCCACCGCATAGATGGCATACCCAGATGCATCATTACAGGTAGTTTTTAGTGTAGTCAACCCAATACCATTATGCCCCTCCCCATCATAATATATTCCGTTTGCAATCGTCGCACTATGTGCCACTACATTCGCTGTCATACTACAGGCCGCCGTTACCTGCACCGTAGCAGTCGCCGATGCTGTCTGTGGACTAGCACCAGACACCACTAATGGCTCCGCCAACACCACCGCCGACCTCAGCCCTACAAAAGACAGAACGGTTAGCCCCACCATTGAAACAGCCACCATATACATATAGTGTATGGCATCATGCCCAGTTTTCTTTCTCATTCCAAACCTTTCTGTTTACTTACATAACTATTTTACCACACATTTTCAAAAACAACGCTATTTTCTTATGCTTTTTGTAAGATTATTTTACCAACCAATAAGCCTACTCTGCATTCGTATAGACATTTGTCACATCATCAAGCTCATCCACCGCACTAAGTAGCTTTTCTAGCTTTTCCGCATTCTCCCCCTCTACCGGCACATAACTTATCGGTACATATTGCAGCTCGGCACTCGTCACCGTCATACCGGCCTCGTCTAGAGCCTTTTTCACCTTCATCAAATCCGAAGCCACCGTATATATCACTATCCCATCGTCTTCTTCTGCAGCGTCCTCCGCTCCAGCCTCCAATGCCACCATCAGAGCGTCTTCACCCTTTTCAGATATTTCTATCACACCCTTCCGCTTAAACTGAAACATCACACTCCCAGATTCCGCCATCCGCCCACCATTTTTGTCTAACGTATGACGCACCTCCGGCAATGTCCGGTTTTTGTTGTCCGTCGCTACCTCTATCACAATCCCTACACCCCCAGGACCATACGCCTCATAAACTTCCTCTATAAGAGCCGCCGCTGATTTATCCGCCACCCTCGCAATCGCTCGTTCAATATTTGCCTTTGGCATATTTGCCAGTCGCGCCTTTTCTAACACCATAGCAAGGCTCGGATTCATCGTTGGATCCGTCCCAGCCCTTGCTGCTATCGCAATCTGATTCCCAATTTTCGTAAATAGCGCTCCCCGCTTCGCATCCACTACGGCCTTTTGCCTTTTAGTTGTCGCCCATTTACTATGTCCAGACATATTTTTCTCCCTTTTATATTTTGTTCTCTCTTTCCACAATTTTACCATAATTACCCCCATAATCAAACCATAAATCAAAAACACCCACCACCCATACGGCTCAATTTCTACCAAAAATTGTTTTTGCCCACCAAACCACTCTACCACCATAATATGAAAATCTAACAATTTCACAGCCAAGAACGAAACCAGTATTTCAATTCCTGGTGCCCCAGCCACCACTCCAGTCAAAAACACCAGCCCCATCGCATACGACAAAGTAGGTAGTATTAGCAAATTCGCTACTACCGAAATCAACGACACCTGCCCATAATAATACAAAATAATCGGTAATGTCATTAGCGTCGCCGCAATCGTTGTAATAATAATTGATGCGAGAAATCCGAGCTTCTTCTCGCCATAGAAAAATTTCACCAATATTGGCCCCAAAATCATAATTCCCCCATAACTCGCAAAAGAAAGTAGCCACCCCAAATTAATCGCAAACATCGGCTCCAGCATCAGCGTAAACGCCGCCGTTATCAAAATAATCCGCCACGCCGCAAATTTTCTCCCCCGATACCATGCGACTAAAGTCAAAATCGCCATTACTCCCGCCCGTAGAATCGACGGCGTCCATCCCACCATCGCCATAAAAAACACCACAAAAACTATCGAAAAAAATACCCCCGCAAACCTCGTCAACTTTCCAAATATTTTCCTCGCAATCTCCACCAGTATAGACAAATGCGCCCCACTCGCTACTACAATATGCACCAACCCTACTGTCCTTAGTTTTTCCGAAAACTCATCATCAAGCCCAGTCCGCATCCCCAGTAAATAAGACAGTCCTAAATTCACCTCCGATTCCGGTATCAGCCCTTTCACCCTCCCAGCAAACCAATCTCGCACCTTCAAAATCAAATCCCTCGGCTCCGGCCTCCAGATTCCCGTCACCGTTGGCCTATACATATATCCAGCATACGTGCCAAACCCCTCGCTCAGTTTACCTTCTAGTGCTATCTCGTCACCCCTAGCCAAACTCTCATTTTTACTTACCGAAACAAACAATCTTCCCTCCACACTATAACAATCGCCACTTACTCCACCATCGTCCCTCCTCCTACACTCTTCTCCAAATTTCAAATCCTTCAGTTTAATAGCAGTTCCTTTTTCATCCGTTTCCGGATCCCCCTCTATCACTCCGCCTACCAATACTACCTTGCCGTAAAATTGTCGAATATAATATTCTCCATATAGCTCCGCCGAAATCCGAAACAACGCTAAAACCATCCCTCCCACCAGCACAACTACCACCATTACTAATTTCGGTCTGAAATACGCCAAAATCAACAATAGCCCAACACATATTAACCAAACCGATGAAACAAAATATTTAGTCCGAAACACCAACCCCAAAATCACTCCCGCCACTATCCCCGCACACAACGCCACCACCATCCATGATTGATGAACATTTTTTCCCGGAAGTTCATTTACTATCCGCCATAAACGATAAATTTTCTTCCCTAGTAATCTGAACATGTGCCAGAGTTACTATATTTACAAGGAAATTTCAACCCTACCATTCCGCCTAGGCTTTAAAAGAGATGAAAAAAGTGGTATAATAACCTCGTACACCGATATTAGTTTTATGTCGGCGTCTAACAAAACATTTTCTCGCACCGGTAGCTCAGTGGATTAGAGCATCTGTCTTCGGAACAGAGGGTCGTGGGTTCGAGTCCCTCCCGGTGTACCATGTAATAAAAACAAGGCCAAAGGCCTTATTTTTATTACATAATATGCCGGAGGGATAAGAACCCGAAGGGTTCGACCGTGGTAGGAGGTGAGCAAAAATTTAAAATAGATTTTAGATTTTTCGAACCGACGCCCCACGGAAGACTTTTACGCCAGTAAAAGTCTAGTCCCTCCCGGTGTACCATTTTTGTACTATTTCAAAGCTCATCATCATAATATTCATCTTTTTTAGACTCAGGTTTTTCAATTTTATAAATTACCTTCTTGTTTTGCATATGCTGCTTAGTAAGTATAATAATCGAGACTGTAAGCATTGACCAAAAAACAACAGAAACAACAACAGCCATAGGAGTATCAGAATAAGTTACTTCGGTGCAACCATGGTGTTCTATGACTGGAGGGATCGCAAATGAAGTCACTAGTATCCAACCAATAGCAACAAACATAAACACTTTAGCTGCAACCCTGTTACTCCTCACCGACATCAACCCCACCGCATAAAGCAACATCGCCACAATAATGCTACTAACCACTGTCATTTCAAAAACTCCAATACGCTTTATTTTCCTAACGTTACCTAGTTTTCCCCATTTCAATCAAATTATATCACAACGTACCCTTAATCTAATGCAGATGTTCTATTATTTTCTCGCCTTAGAATATGTTCTTTAAGGCCTTTTTCCACCGAACCGCTCCACCTAGATTATTGATAAAATCCTTGTGCTATAATTTAAACGTATGTTTGAAGAGTTTAATCTCAACGCGTTTTATGTCGTCTCACAAATTTTTGCTATTTTTAGTATCATTTTTAACCTAATTGCCGCACAAAGACGAAAAAAAATCGATCTCCTAAAAATGGATACTCTAGCAGCTCTCTGTTCTTCTCTGCATTATGCTTTTCTTGGTGCTTGGTCAGGGCTGGTCAGCAAATCCATCACTACCATACGAAACGGTCTTGCAGTACACCAAACCACATATAAACACAAAAACAATAAACCATTAGCCATAATCTTTGTACTAATATATATTATTATAGGTATCTTTGCCTTTAATTCAATTTTTTCAATTCTACCAATACTTGCCCCTTCAATTTACACCATCGTCATTTATACCAGTAACATCAAAAAAATTCGCTATGCATTAGTAATTTCTAACTTAATTTGGTTAATTTATGACATCCATTTACTATCTATTGCGGGCATCATCGCCGAAACAATAATAGTAATTAATGGAATAGTTGCTATTTATCGTTATAGAAAGAAGAACAAATGAGATAAATAATCTCCATCCATCGGACATCCGCTATTCACAAATATAGATTTTTCTCTACAGATGCGATATAATACTAAAACAAAAATGCACCCGTAGTTCAACGGATAGAACGTTGGTTTCCGGAA
Organism: uncultured Candidatus Saccharibacteria bacterium; assembly: GCA_964468665.1. Lineage (GTDB taxonomy): Bacteria > Patescibacteriota > Saccharimonadia > Saccharimonadales > Saccharimonadaceae > Nanosyncoccus. The sequence continues at coordinate 3,038 of CAYXTS010000022.1, read as the reverse complement.
CCAATGATATCGGTTCGATTCCGGTCGGGTGTACCAAAAATTTAATACCCTTTAAGCAAGTTACTCTTGCTTTTTTGTTAAAATATGCTATAATTACACTGCAATCTCTTGAGACGTCTATTAGTATATAACTGACTAGGCTCTCTAAAAATCTAAGGGAGGTACTTTACTATGTATGTAAAAAATATACGAGAAATCGATGACCAGGGTAGGATCAACATCTCTGCCATGTCAAAAGAATTTTCCAATAATCCTCAAAGGTTATTGATGGTCTTCGATCCGAATATGGAAATGATCAAAATCATTTCCGGAGAAAAAGCAGAACAAGATCCGTCGAGCGTGGAACTCGACAAGAAGGGTCGAGTCTCAATCCCTAAATGGATTAGAGATATACTTCCCTCCAACAAGTTACTCTTTATTGAAGACAGTGGGGAATATTACCTGTCCCCACAAACAGGTAAGTTACTCTAACAAAAAGCGCCGAGACTCCTCTCGGTGCTTTTTCCATAACAAAAAATTCCATCTGAGATTAAAAGCCGGCAGATTGGTATTTTCTTCTTGCGAAGTGCGATTATTAATCTAGCGAGCAAGAAAAAATGCCGAGATACCGGCTTTTAACTCAAATGGTGGTAGTACCGACTGGGATCGAACCAGTGACCTTGGGCTTATGAGTCCCACGCTCTAACCAACTGAGCTACGGTACCAACTCTTCCCATTATACCACAAATCCATGTTATAATAAAGGCATGAATAAAAAACACGGATTCACTATCTTAGAAATTACCATCGTTGCTATTTTCGCCAGCTTACTCCTAATATTATTCTTCGTCCAAAAATCCAACATGGACGCTATGAAGCGCGACGAAAGTCGCAAAATCGCCATCAATGCCATGTACTACGCACTAGAAGAAAGCTTCTACAAAAATCACGGCTACTATCCAGAATCCATCTCCGAAGAAAATATCAAAGTTATCGACCCTAGCCTCTGGACTGACCCATTCGGGTTCAACCTCGGCGATCCCTCAAGCTCCTATTCCTACGAAGCAGCCAATTGCAAAGACGGCAAATGCAAAGAATATACCCTAAAAGCCAACCTAGAAAAAGAAGATACTTACACCAAATACAACCGTAACTAATTAGTTAGAACCATTTAATTCAGCCAACTGCTTTTTTCGCAAAGCTTCTTTTGCTTCTGTCACCAATCTAGAAATATGATCAACCTGCTCTGGTTTTACATCAGAATACTTAAAAGTATAAGTCGTTTCATCACCCACCGTTGCAAGCCTCAAAGTTCCATAATGGAACATTCTCGGCAAAATTCCATCCTGATGAAAACTCGCATCTTCAATCGAAGGCAAATCTATCACATTCATAGAACTAGAAACCAAAGATGTGGTCAACAATTGAAAAACTCTCCTATTCGTCACAAATAATTTATTGCCACGATACACCTTTAATGCAATTAATCCACTTATTATCGCTACGCCAAGCAAAGCAACTAACATTATAAACATAAAATTCCGCCCCATCTCATCTATCGTTTCCTGCCCCATCAATATAAATAAAAACACCAACAATATCACAATCACACCAAGCGCCGTACCGCCCAAAATCGCCAAGAGACAAATCCTCGCCCTAGAGAGAGCAATCTCTACATACTCGTCTTCTTCGAGTCTTAACATCGGAAAATCCTTTTGGCTTCTATCATGCCGCACTTTAGCTAGAGATTCATCCATAATAATTCCTTTCTCTCTTTATTATAACTTATTTTTTGATTTTTGTAAATGCGCTCTCCCCTTTTCCGTCACCACTCTCCCCCTTGGAGTCCTAGCAAGCAACCCTAACTGCAATAAATACGGCTCATAATAGTCCTCAATCGTCGTTGCTTCATCCCCCGTCAACGCCGCAATCGTCGCAAGTCCCACCGGCCTATCACCATAGTTTTCGTACATCAGTCGGAGCATATTTCGATCCGCCGGATCCAATCCCAAAAAGTCAATCTCCATCAATTCCAGAGATTTTGTAGCTATTTTTTGATCAATTATCCCATCTCCATTCACATCAGCATAATCCCGTACTCTCTTGAACAATCTATTGGCAATTCTAGGCGTCAATCTAGAACGCGTTGCGAGTAATTTCGTCGCTTCCGGTCGGATTTCAGTCTTCAAAATCCCCGCCGTCCGATTGATAATCTGTTCAATCTCTGGCTCTTTGTAATATTCCAATCTGTGAATAATCCCAAACCTATCTCTGAGAGGCCCAGCAAGCGACCCCGTTCTCGTCGTTGCCCCAATCACCGTAAATTTCGGCAAATCAAGCCTCACACTTCTTGCCGCCGGCCCCTTTCCAATCACAATATCCAGCTTATAATCTTCCATCGCCGAATACAGCACCTCCTCCACCGCTCTCCTTAGCCTATGTATCTCATCAATGAACAGCACATCACCATCTTTCAAATTCGTTAAAATCGACGCGAGATCCCCCGCCCGCTCAACCGCCGGCCCAGAAGTTACCCTGAGAGACGCCCCTAGTTCATGTGCAATCACCCCTGCCATTGTCGTTTTCCCCAACCCCGGTGGACCATACAACAAGACATGGTCCAAAGTAGAACCATCTGCCCGCTTTTTCACTGCTTCAATCGCAAGTTTTATATTATTTTTCAGATGTTCCTGCCCAATATACTCACCAAAAGTCAAAGGCCGAAGCGAAATTTCAATTTTTTCTTCCTCTGTATTATTATCTGCCAATGTTGGCTCTACTAACCTCTCTATTGCCATATCATGATTATACTACAAACAGAGAGAATTACGAACTTTTTCAAATTTCCCCCCAAATTGACATAAAAAATCAAATCACCCCTGTATTAGCACTCTTGCATTATGACTGCCAATATGCTACAATAGAGATAATTAGCACTCATATAGTACGAGTGCCAACAAATTAATAACTAATCTCAAGCTCTTTGGTAATATTCTGAGGGATCTCCGGAGGTTACGACCGAGGTAGAAGGCGCGCTCCGCCCGTAACGACGGGCCGGA
>CAYXTS010000021.1:0-9687 GCA_964468665.1 uncultured Candidatus Saccharibacteria bacterium | reverse complement strand
ATTCGTTTTGCGGTGCCCTTATGCGTTTTTAAGTTTGGCATAATTACTTTCCTTTATATTATTAGAGTTGATATCTGCGCATGACAATGTCATACGAAAGTACGACCAGGAAGCCTAGGAAGTAGGAAATTACTTCTTTCGTACTTGCACTGATAGGTTTCGTCCGTTAAATTGAGACTTACTTTCTTGGACTATATTGTCACCAAGCAAACCAATAACCTTGTCCAGTAGTTCTGTTCCAATCTCCTTATGAGCCATTTCTCGACCCCTAAAGATAATCATTATTTTTACTCGATCTCCATTATCTAAGAAATCTCGCATCTTTCGGACTTTGATGTTAAGGTCGTTATCTGAAATCTTGAGACCAATCTTCATTTGTTTTAGCTCGGATTGTTTCTCGCGAGCCTTCTTGCGATTTTTAGCCTCCTCTTTCATCTTTTGATACTGGAACTTACCCCAGTCAATAATTTTAACGACCGGCGGATTAGCGTTGGCGGCAATCTCCACCAAATCTACTCCCTGCTCATTCGCGAGAATCTGAGCTTCTTTACTCGACATGATACCAAGCTGCTCACCACTAGAACCGATTACCCGGACCTCAGGATAACGAATCTCTCCGTTAATGCGCGTCCGTGAATTGTTTTTTATAGTAGTCCTTTCTTCTCTTGAATTAACCTAGAAACATTATACATCACCTTCTTCGATAAGTCAACGCCTCCGCTAGGTGATTTTGTTTGATTATGTCAGAGCTATCCAAATCTGCAATCGTTTGTGCAACCTTGATAGTTTTAAAATAAGAACGTGCCGAAAGATTTAGACTCTCCGAAGCTTTTGCTAGTAATTTTTCCGCCGCTGGTTCGAGCTTTAATTTTTGGGACACATCAAAAGACGAAAGGGAACTGTTGAATATTCCACCCCGTCCATTCCGTGACTCTTGCCGTGAAATAGCCCCTGTTATATTATTTTTTACAACATTATGTTCGTCATTTTTTGTGGTGATTGGCACTCTTAGTTCTTCATTGCTAACCCTTTCAACTTCGATATTCATATCAATTCTGTCAAATAACGGCCCAGATAGTTTTTTGCGGTAGCTTTGTATCTGGGATTCGGTACATTTGCACTCATGAGTTGGGTCACCCAAATATCCGCAAGGACAGGGGTTCATTGTCGCAATCAACATAAAATCTGCCGGATAAACAGTTTTTCGGTTGGCTCGTGAGATAGTTATGTGCTTATCCTCTAAAGGTTGCCTTAGTGCCTCTAGAACTGATCTCGGAAATTCTGGCAATTCATCCAAAAATAATACTCCCTTATGGGCCAAAGATATTTCACCTGGTCCCATAGTCCCACCCAAAATGGATACTGCACTTGCACTATGGTGCGGAGCCCTAAAAGGGCGTTTGGTGATTATTTCATCCGTAGATAATCCAGCTATTGAATAAATTTTCGTAATATCTATCATCTCCTTCGGTGCTAAATCTGGCAATAGATTTGCTGCGACTTTTGCAAGCAAAGTTTTGCCTGCCCCAGGCGGACCAGAAATTAAAAGATTATGATGTCCCGCAATCGCAACTTCAATAGCTCTTTTTGCCAGACTCTGCCCACAAATGTGGTCCAAAATTAGCTCTCCTAGTCCTTTCTGGTCGGTTCTAAGACCAATAGACGCATAATTCGGTGAATCAAGTACTAGTTGGTTTTTTAGTGCCAAAAATAGCTCCTGGAGCGTCTTCACACCAAAAACGGTAATCCCAGAAACCAGAGAAGCTTGGGATAAGTTATTTATTGGTACGTAGATTTCTTTGTAATTTGCATTCTTTGCAGCCTCAATGATGTTAATCACCCCTCTCACTGGTTTCACTTCGCCATTTAGGGACAATTCGCCTACAAAAGCTTTATCCTTGACATCATTTTCAATCAACTGCCCAGATAGAATTAAGATTGAAAGCGCAATAGGTAAGTCCAGATACGCTCCATCTTTTGGTAACTCTGCCGGGGCAAGATTAATAGTTACTTTTTTATCAGGGAAGGAAAAGTCAGAATTAACTATGGCGCTTCTGACTCGTTCCTTTGCCTCGTTGATGGTTTTGTTCGCCATACCAACGATGTTGAAAGCTGGGAGCCCCCTGTTTATGTCTCCCTCGACCTCGACCAGCTTTCCTTCGAAGCCATAGGGAACTATGGAATGTATTTTGCTTATCATAGCTTTTGGCTAACATAACAAGGAATTTTTTTCAACCTCCCCATAACGGCTACGGTTTTTTGCTTGTGGAAAACTCGCCAAAAAAATACAAAAATTGTTCAAAAAATCTATTGACATAACCATTTTTTCACGATATCATAGAGGTAGCTTCTGAATAAAAAAATTATTCAGAAGGTCAAAACAAAAATTTAGCCAAAATAACTCCACACTCTACAAAAAGACCGGTTTTCCTCGCAGTTACCGGTCTTTTTCTATTGTCTGTTGACACTTCTTGTGGTATAATTACAGATAGTCGGGGCTGACAAAGCTTAGACGGGATATTAACAGTCGCAAGGCGCATCGATTAAATACCGTAAGTATTAATAAGTGTAAAGAACACTAAAACTGCGCATGTTATGTACATGCCAGCTTACGCCTAATTATTATTTCTAGGCTGATCCTGATGTGATTTTCCATAGCACTAGGGTTATTATACTAATGGGAATAAGGTTATTTAATTGGCGAGACATAACACGAAAATTAGCCATGGTATCAGTTAGTTTTGTTTCTTGCAGCTAACCGAGCACGCCAAGATGAAACAAGAAACTATATGCGTAGAATTGTGACCCAGTGGTATTTCGGACGGGGAGGCGGTATCCCCCAGCTCCACCATGAAACGAGATTTAGGGAAATAAAAGATAATGAGAAATAAGCCGTCAGGCTTATTTTTTAATTTAGGTCTAGGCTCGACAAAAAATGAATTTGTTTATTCTGGGAGATGTCTGGCCTGATTCAAATTGCACCAAATTTAGATTAATAATTCGCATAATGTTGTAAAAAACACAACAAATTGAACAACAAAATAGAACAGGGAATAATTAGGGTGATTGTTGTAAGAATTACATCAATAAAATTGAACAAATCTATTGATTTTTTTTACCTTTTATGCTAATATGAATTCAGTCGAGATGACTAAATAAAAACGAAAAACAAAGGAACCTTAAAATGAAAAAGCATAAAACGTAGTCTTTGGCGGGCGAAAAGGTAATTTCTAGCCATAAATTACAACATAGGAATTACCTAGAGCTCCGCCAAACGGAGAAATCCAAAAAGCGTTGAGCGCATAGTTAAATCTTTCGTTAGTACCTTCTAAATTCATAAACAAGAGCGAAAGAAATAAAACTATAAGGACATTTGCTTCACCTAGCGTGAAGCGGTCAAAGAGGGAATCGCGGATCAGGGCTCAGGTCAATAGTTATGATTTTTAGTGCCGGATAGCCCCCGCTTCCCTTCAAGAAACTTGGGGGTATTTACTAGACATGGTATAATAGTGGTTATGAAGCATAACCGTGTTATTTATTGCATAAGCATTGTAGGACTCGCAGCCTTAATTATTATGCTTAACTTTACTTCTCCGACGGAAATTGGGCCGCTCGGAGTTTTGTTATTTTTTACAACAATTTATGTAGTTGTGTTTGGTCTTGTCACGCTACTTTTTCAGGCATTTGCGAAAATAGCTCTGAAAAAAGAATCGCTCAGGAACAAGGATTTTCTGTATTCAGCCATTCTGTCATTCGGTCCAATCATGTTATTAATGGCCAGATCCTTTGGAGCAATTACCCCATGGACCATCGGGCTCATTGTATTTTTTCTGTTTCTTGCTGAATTTCTTGTCTACAAAAAAATATAATTATGATAAAATAAGCATATGAATGATGGTCAACCAGTGCAGTCTAACCCTAGCGGTCAACCCGCTAATGGCAGTGTAGATACGGAACGAGTTTTTGACACAGAAAACAACTTGGGCATAGACAACTGGGGGCAAACCCCAGGGCAAGATACGCGTAAACTTGGCAGAGAAGCTATCACATCGTTAGATGGGCCAGAAAAAAACACTCTAGAAGCAGAAGAAGTATCGAATGAGAAATCCAGTCAATTTTTCGGCCCAACAATGCCACCAGGTTACCCTCAAATAGAAGAAACATCTAGCAATAATGAAGAACCCACTCCAATTCCAGGAGGTAACATTATAAGTTTTTCGAAAATTAAAACAGATTTTGAAAAGGGAAATATTGGACCAGCTGAATTTGCAAAGACGGTGAATGAGGCGAGGGAGGAATATTTACATGCTTTTAATGGTGATCCCGGAAAGGGGCGAGCAGCATGACCAATCATATCTGTTTTAGTATTTTTTACAACAATCAACCAATCAACACAATAGAGGAGAAGTCTAGATAATGGAAACCTGGGTGGTGATACTAATTATGGCAACAGCCGCAATTTTGTTTATCGCTGTCGTTTTTGGTACCAGAATTTCCAAACTTCGCAAAGCCAAAAAATACGAGCGCGGCCTCAAGATGGTACCACTCTTAATTCATTTACCGCCTAGCACTGATGACATAGATGCTGGCGGGCGCGATAAGCGTGATATTGCCAATGAGGCCATCTCTAAAGCCCAAGTTATGTACTCAATTTTGTCCTCTACTATCACTAAAGGCTTCAAAACCAAACTCTACGGTCAGCGTCATTTCTCCTTTGAAATCATCGCTAAAGATGGGTTCATCAGGTATTACGCTGTAGTTCCGGCCGTCCTTACGGAGACGGTGAAGCAAGCCATCCAATCTGCCTATCCCACCGCTCGTGTCGAAGAGAAAAGGGAAGAAAACATCTTTGAAGGGGGTGGTGGCACTGATGCTGTTGCTGGTGCAGAACTAACTCTTAATAAAGATTGCTATCTCCCCATTGCCACTTATGAAGAAACCAAACGCGACGCCCAGTTAGCCATTCTAAATGCTATATCCAATTTGAATAAAGAAGAAGGCGTAGCTGTACAAATTTTGTTTCGCCCTGCAGACAAAAGTTGGTCGGAAAAGGCCAAACAATACATCAAAACTATCCAAGAAGGCAAAAAAGTTACTACCGGTGGCGCTCTCTTTGGGCAACTCATCATTGATGTGATGCGAGCCCCCTTCGAACCACCTGCTGCAAGAGAAGAAAAGAAAACTGAAGCAGTTACGAACACTAAACAAGAAGAAATTACAGCAATCGGCAATAAAATTCGCTACCCAGCCTTCGAAACACTTATTAGAGTAATTGCCAGTTCTTCTGATGGGGCGCGTTCAGAAGCACTTGTTGGGGGTATCGTCTCAGCCTTTGCTCAGTTTAACTCTCCAGAACTCAATGGCTTTAAGGTTAATACGATGAAAGACCCTAAAAAGCTTACAATTGACTACATATTTCGCTTTTTCCCAATCAAAACTAAAACGAACATCCTAAACAGCGTGGAACTTGCTTCAATCTTTCATTTGCCGGAGCAAAACGCCATTCCAAGCTCTGGCGTCGAGCGCCAATTAGTCAAACAGGTCGATGGTCCAGCTAAACTAGCTACCGAAGGGCTATTCCTTGGCACCAATGAATATCGTGGCAATCAAAAAGCCATTTATCTTCAAGAAAAAGATCGCCGTCGCCACATGTATGTTATTGGCCAAACTGGTATGGGTAAATCTGTCTTTCTCGAGAACCTCGCCTTTCAAGACATGTGTGACGGGCGCGGCTTTGCCTTTATTGACCCTCATGGTGACGCTGTGGAAGCACTCTTGAAACGTGTTCCAGAGGAGCGTATCGACGATGTTATCTATTTTGACCCCGCCGACATCGAACACCCCGTCGGTATGAATATGTTTGAATTTACCAATGAAGACCAAAAAGACTTCATCGTTCAAGAGGGAATTAGTATGCTTCAGTCTCTCTTTGACCCCGAGAACCAAGGTTTCTTCGGTCCCCGCGGCCAGCACATGTTCCGCAATGCTGCTCTTCTCCTCATGGCTGACCCCGCCGGTGCTACTTTTATCGACATTCCTCAATGTTTCACTGACCCAGGATTTGTCAAATCCAAGCTTAAATACGTCACCGATAAAGCCGTTTACGATTACTGGACCAAAGAGTTTCCAGCCTCCCAAAGATCTAGCGACGCTGGCGAGGTTACTACCTGGTTTGCCTCAAAATGGGGTCCATTCATCGCTAATACGATTATGCGAAACACCCTTGGCCAGGTCAAATCCGGCTTCAACATCCGCGAAATTATGGACACCAAGAAAATATTCCTTGTTAACCTCTCCAAGGGTCGTCTTGGTGACATTAACGCCAATCTGTTAGGTATGATTTTTGTCATGAAATTCCAACAGGCCGCCATGGGTCGTCAAGATATACCAGAGGATGAACGTCAAGATTTCTGCCTTTATGTAGATGAGTTTCAAAATTTCGCCACGGATAGCTTCGAATCAATCCTCTCTGAGGCTAGGAAATACCGCTTAAATCTCATCGTCGCCAACCAGTTTATGACCCAGCTCACCGAAAAAATCAGGGAAGCACTTCTTGGTAACGTTGGTACTATTATCTGTGGTCGTATTGGTGTAACAGATGCAGAGCTAATGGTTAAAGCTTTCACCCCCACCTTTACTGCCGAGGATCTCACTAAAACTCCAAACTTTGCCGCTGTTGCTAAGGTATTAATGTTTGACATGCCATCCGCTCCCTTTACGATTAATTTGCCCCCGAAATCCTTCATGGGCGAGCCAAATGATGAACTGATGAAGTCTCTCAAGGCTTACTCTGCTACCAAATACGGCAAAACTCGCGCCGAAGTTGAGAGAGAAATTCAAGAACGTTGGTCTTCTGCTGAAAAAGCCAAAAACGACGAAAAAGAGGCTTCAGAAGCCCCAGAAGAGCCTTCTATTTCAAAACCACCAGCTGATACGTCTCAAACATCAAACCCTGCTCCTGACGCCTCTGAGGGGCCTAAAAAGGGCTTTTTGGACAACTGGCTAAGCAAAAAATCCACACAATCCACAACTCCAGCAGAACCAACTCCGGTCTCGACAGAACCAACCCCAGCAGAACCTACTCCGCAATCAGAACCTGCGCCCATTGACTCTTCCGATGACACCCCCCAAGAATCAGTTTTCAAAATAAGATGACAACATTATATCTGTTATCTAGACTTGAAATTATTCTTTCTAAAGTGTATAATAGATAAAGAATATTAAAGAAGAGGTAAAAATGGCTGACAAAGCTGGAGATTACGATTCGTCAGAAATTCGAGTATTGGAAGGATTAGAGCCGGTGCGACTTCGCCCCGGTATGTACATCGGTTCCACCGGATATGACGGTCTTCATCATTTGATTAAGGAAATTGCAGACAACTCTATCGACGAGGCTATTGCTGGTTATGCTAATAAAATTGACATCACCATCTTAAAGGACGGTGGTGTTCGTATAGATGATAATGGACGTGGTATCCCTGTAGATATCCACCCAAAAACCAAAAAATCCACCCTCGAGACAGTATTAACCGTCCTCCACGCCGGTGGTAAATTTGGCGACGGCGGATATAAAGTATCTTCCGGTCTTCACGGAGTTGGCTCATCTGTAGTAAATGCTCTTTCGTCAGCGATGGTCGCCGAAGTTTACCGAGATGGCAAGACTCATCATATCGAATTTGACACCGGCAAGCCTACTATGGAACTACAGATTTCCAAGGGTTCTCCTAGAGAGTCCGGCACCTCCATTACATTCTACCCAGACCCTTCCATCTTTAAGGAAACTACTACTTTTGATTACAATTGGGTATCAAACTATGCCCGCCACCAAGCATATCTTACCAAGGGTATCCTAATTACCGTTAAAGACGAGCGTACTGGCGCACATGAGTCGTTCTATTTTGAGGGTGGCATCAAGAGTTATGTTAAACGCCTCAATAATGGCAAAGAGTTATTATCTGATGATATCTTTTACGTTGAGAAGAAAATCAACGATGCAGAAGTTGAAATTGCTCTCCAGTACAACGACACCTTTAGCGAAGTTCTAAAACCATTTGCCAACAACGTTCTTACCCCAGATGGTGGTATGCACGTGGTTGGATTCCGTACCGGTCTTACTCGTACAGTTAATGATTACGCCCGTAAAAACGGCCTACTAAAAGAGAAAGAGGATAATCTCACTGGTGACGATATCAAAGAGGGCCTCACCGCTGTTATTCTAGTCAAGCTCCCCGATCCACAATTCGAAGGTCAGACCAAAAACAAACTTGGCAACCCAGAGGTGCGTGGCTATGTCGATAAAGTCATGACTGAGTATTTTGGCTACTATCTAGAAGAAAACCCCGCCATCGCCAAGAAAATCGTTGGTAAAGCTACTCTGGCTGCCAGAGCTCGCAAGGCTGCCCGTGCCGCCAGGGATAATGTCATTAGAAAAGGCGCCTTCGAAGGCCTCAATCTCCCCAGTAAACTCGCCGATTGTTCTAGTCGCAATAGGGAAGATTGTGAACTCTTTATCGTAGAGGGTAACTCTGCTGCCGGTTCCGCCAAAGAGGGTCGCAACCCTCAGATTCAAGCTATTTTACCTCTAAGGGGTAAAGTCTTGAATACCGAACGCGCCAGATTAGACAAAATGCTCGCCAACCAAGAGCTCGTCTCCCTAATTAAAGGCCTCGGTGTCGGTATTGGCGACCAGTTTAATATCGACGGCCTCAGATATGACAAAATCATCTTCATGACTGATGCCGACGTCGATGGTCTCCATATTGCTACACTTCTGATGACTTTCTTCTTCCGCTATATGCCTCAGGTTATCGAGGAGGGCCACGTTTATCTAGCGAAGCCGCCTCTATTTGGCCTGATTAAGGGTACCGGTAATACTCGTAAGATTGACTACGTCTACGACGAGGTCGCTCTCGAAAATAAGCTATCCGAAAAGATTGAGGAGAGAAAGAAAGCCGGCACCAAGATTGACGAATCTCAAGAGAGATTCAAGCAAGCCGGTTACACTGCTCAGCAACGTTTCAAGGGCCTTGGCGAAATGGACGCCAAGCAACTCTGGGAGACCACCATGGATCCAGAGAACCGCATTTTGGTGAAAGTTCACGTCGAAGATGCCGAAAAGGCTGACGCTGTGTTTACGAAGTTAATGGGAGACCAAGTCGAACTCCGCAAAAACTTCATCCAAGCCGGCGCTGCATCTGTTAACCTTGATGATTTGGACTTCTAGAAAGGAGTGAATGATGGAAGATGACAAGAGTAATAACAAGGACAAAGGGGCGGAGGCTCTCGACGGACCTGAGGGAATTCGGAGCGCGGCAGCGCGAGAGGTAGCGCCGGCCGCCCGTGGCGACGGGCCGGCCGGACGCGGCCCGAAGGTCGACGAGAGCTCCGCCCAGGATGGTATCGAGATTAAACCTGTCGAACACACCATGGAGGACTACTTCCTTCGTTATTCGATGTCCGTCATCGTCGATCGCGCTCTTCCTGATGTCCGTGACGGTCTCAAACCTGTAAATCGCCGTATTCTCTACACCATGAACAAAAACGGCTGGAAGGCCCCTCACGCTACCGTGAAATCCGCTCGTATCGTCGGTGACGTCATGGGTAAATACCACCCTCACGGCGACTCTTCTATCTACATGGCGATGGTTAACCTCGCTCAACCTTGGAAAATGCGCTACACTCTTATCG
>CAYXTS010000020.1:0-10037 GCA_964468665.1 uncultured Candidatus Saccharibacteria bacterium | reverse complement strand
TCTTCGCGTTGTTATATCTTGTGAATAGCAAAAAATACTCATTTGCACATAATTTTATCCCTAGAAAGTGAAGCGTTAAAATATTGTTTTAAAAAGTCCAAGTGAGACCGCTAGCATAATTAAACCTGCAGTAATGATGCCGGCAATTATAGCAATGGTGGTCTTTTTGAAATCTAAGTTAAGGATGCTGGCGGCCAGAGTGCCGGTCCAAGCCCCAGTACCAGGGAGCGGAATGGCAACAAAGAGAAAAAGTGCAAAATAAGTACCATAATTCCCGGTCTTCTTGAGAAGATTTTCACCACCTTTGTGAACTTTTTTAATACAAAAATTGCAAAATCGTTTCAAAGGCTTCCAATTTTTCTTAACTCCCCATTCGAGAAATTTGCGAGCAAAAAAGAAGATAATTGGCACTGGTATGATATTACCTATAATCGCTACAATCAAGACTAGCCATTCTGGGAGTCCAAGGTCCATCCCAACGGCTACAGGGATAGCCCCACGTAGTTCAATTAATGGCACCATAGAGATAATCAAAACAATAAGAATTTTCCAAAGCATGGTTCTATTGTAGCATAAATGACTATATTAATGGTTTTGTTGTATAATGGAGAAAAGGAGTTTTATGATAATTACAACTATAGAAACCATACCTGGCAAAACAATAAAAGAGATTTTGGGTGTCGCTAGAGGGCAAATTGTGCGTGCTAAACATGTCGGGAGTGATATTGGAGCTGGTCTAAAAGGTTTAGTTGGAGGTGAGATTAGAGGATACACTGACATGATGGAAAAAGCACGCATAGAGGCAACAAAACGAATGATAGAGGACGCTGAAAAAATGGGGGCTGATGCGATTGTTGGGATGCGATATGGTTCCTCTACGATTATGGGGGGAGCATCAGAGATGCTAGCTTATGGGACTGCGTTAAAATTGAAATAAGGGAGGTGTTATGCTTGCAGATAAAAAATTACTGATTGGCAAAACTGAGGACGGAACAGAACTCATGATTTTGCCACAGATGGCAAATCGGCACGGGATTATTACTGGTGCGTCTGGTTCTGGTAAGACTATTACTCTTAAGGTAATGGCAGAGAGTTTCTCTGATGCGGGGGTGCCGGTGTTTCTGGCCGATGTGAAAGGCGACCTAGCTGGTACTGCAGTTAAAGGCGAAATCACAGAGGCAATCCAAAAACGGCTAGATAAACTCGCAATCAAAGATTTTGAGGTGGAGTCGTTCCATGTGCGGTTTTGGGATTTGTTTGGTACTGAGGGACATCCGTTGCGTGCTACGGTGGAATCAGTAGGACCAGAGGTACTCTCTATTATGTTAGGGCTCTCTGAGGCACAAGAAGGCAATCTTGCTATCGCGTTTGCCATAGCAAAGGACGAAAACTTAGCACTGATTGATCTTAAAGACCTCCGAGCAGTACTCCAGTACGTGGCCGAAAACAAGGATAAATATTCTACAAAATATGGCAACATTACCACTCAAAGTATAGGTGTGATACAGAGGTCGCTTTTGACACTAGAAAATCAGGGCGCAGACCACTTCTTTGGGCAACCAGCATTAGATGTAAATGATTTCTTTGCAACAGAGGACGGACGCGGGGTAATTAATATCCTTCATGCGGTGACTCTGTTTGAAAGCCCAGATATGTACGCAGCGTTTCTCCTCTGGTTGCTCACGACACTCTTCTCTACTTCTCCAGAGGTGGGAGATTTGGACAAGCCGAAGTTGGTATTTTTCTTTGATGAGGCACATTTGCTCTTTAATGGGATGCCGGCTTATCGGCTGAAACGAATCGTTCAGATAGTAAAATTGATTCGCTCGCGTGGGATTGGGCTGTACTTTATTTCTCAGAGTCCGACTGATGTTCCAGATGAGATTTTGGCACAGCTCGGTAACAGAGTACAGCATTCGTTACGTGCTTATACTCCGTCAGAGCAAAAAGCAGTGCATGCGGCAGCCCAAGCTTTCCGAGTCAATCCAAAGTTTGATACAGAGAAAGCTATCTTAGAATTAGGGACAGGTGAGGCTTTGATATCCTTCCAAAACGAAAAGGGTGCGCCAGAGATAGTAGAGCGCGCCACTATCTTGCCGCCCCAGAGTATGATGGGGGCGATAGATGGGATAACTAGGAATAAAGTGATAAACGCCAGCCCGCTGGTGGGCAAATACGATGAGCTCCTAGACGCAGAATCTGCAGCAGAAATTCTCCAGCAAAAGGCAGACACAAAGGCGGCAGAAGTAGCTGCCCAAGCCGAAGCTGCAGCAGCTGAAAAACAACAGATAGCAGCAGATAAAGCTGCCGAGAAAGCAGCTAATGAGCAGGCTAAATTGGCCGAGAAAGAACGTATTGCTGCCCAGAAGGCCGCCGAGAAAGCAGAAGCACAAAGAGTGCGGGATGAAGAGAAAAGGCGCTTAGAAGCCGAAAGAGAGGCCAAAAAGGCCAAAGAAAAGGCTCAGAAGACTAAGGATAGGCTGCTTGGAAATATACTGGGGTCGGCTGGAAGCACGATAGGACGCAAAATAACAGATAAAATTTTAAAAGACATATTTAAATAAAGCAAGGGGTAAGGGCAGTCTTGGGCCTTGTTGTATAATTCATTAGTCTCGGGAGCTTCGTAGCGTGATAATCTTCGATTATATCACGCTACTTCGCCCCTTCGGCGGCAAAATCAGAGATTTTGCCTTTATGTCCCTCGACTTAATGAATTATACAACAAAGTCCAGTTTTGCTTACTTTATGTAATTATTTCTTAGATTTTTCTTCTTTCTCTAATTCGCGGAAGGCAATTTTTCCTACTTTGGTTTTGGGTAACTTATCACGAAATTCATAGCTTGCAGGGAGAGCGTAGATTGGAACGTTGCGCTCCAAGAGTTCCCTGATTTCACGCTCTAGGCGCTTCCCTGGTCTGTATCCTGGTTTTAATACGATGAAGGCCTTTGGAACTTGACCTTTATAATGATGATCAATACCAATTACCGTTGAGGTAAGTACTGCCTCATGGGAATTAATGATGGACTCTAGATGGGTTGGATAAATGTTATAACCAGATGAAATAATAATCCGCTTGAGACGCTGTGCAAAATAAATTAAACCATCTTCGCCTAAATAACCCATATCGCCAGTATGGAGCCATAATTTACCGTCGTCGTGTAGACGAATTGCCTGAGCGGTTTCTGCTTCATCGCCAAGATACCCCATCATAACCAATGGGCCGGAAATACATATTTCCCCTGTTTCACCAGCTGGAAGCTCTTTGAAGGTATCATTTTTGATGATTTTGAATTCCATATCTGGCAGAGGCACCCCAATAATGCCATCGGCAAAAGTGTGTTCAGGAGATAGACAGACGGCGCCAGAGCCTTCGGTGAGACCGTAGCCGACTCGGATTTTGGCATTAGAACCATGACTGGCCAGAAAATGGTTGACTCTGTCACGAAGGGTTTGGTTCAAGGCATCCCCTCCGCAAATTACAGCGGTTACCGAGGCGAGGTCATTGGCTCTTAGCTTAGTGTTAGCAAGGGCTTCGAACAAAGTTGGAACACCAACGATGAAATTGGGTTCGTTCTTTCTAATAATATCGGCAAATTGTTTATGAGAAAAGGCTGGGATTAAAATACAGCCCATTCCCCTACAAAGAGGAGTATGGATACAGACACCAAGCCCAAAACAATGAAATAGCGGCAGGATTGAAAGGACAGTGGCCCCTGGTTGAACTTGGCTAATCATAGCAGCATCACAGATTGACTCGGCGTTGATATTGAGGTTTGACAGTAATACCGCCTTGGGCGCACCAGTAGTGCCGCCAGAGTACATGATTATGGCTGGGTCTTCTCCGCCACGCTCTTCGTGGTAATTCCCCTGATAGAAATATGAGTTAGCAATGAAATCTTCCCATAATACCACTCGGCTGTCATTGTTGGGTAGGCGGACCTTTTTGACATGCAAGGTGTTGTAGAGTTTCTTTTTGAGAAAACCGAGTCCGTCCGATGGGCGTACTACGATAATACGTTCGAGACCAGCGGTGTCACGGAGTTTGTAAACTTTATCAAAAACTGCATCAATTACGAGGACGTATTTTGACTCGGTAACTTTGATGTAGTACTCAAGTTCTTTCTCAGATGATAAGGGATGAACCATATTACAGACGGCCCCGACCATATTAACCGCATAAACCATAGTAATTCCCTCTGGAATATTGGGCATGCAAATAGTGACACGATCGCCTTCTTTCACGCCGTAATTTTTGAGAGCGCGAGCGGCTTTTTCGATTTTTTTAACAAAGCTCTTGTAGGTGACTTTATGCCCATAATAGACGTAGGCTGTATTGTCTGGCCATTTTTCGGCACTTTGAATAATCATATCTACCATTGAGCAATCTGGGTATTCGATATGATTCGGTATCCCTTCTTCATCGTAAAACTTAAGCCAAGGGGTTTTCTTATAATCTTTTTTCTTATTTTTCACAAAAATATTTCCTTAGGTTCATTATATCATAAGCAAGACAAAATTGAAATATAGTAATACCACCTACAAAAATAGCCCCCGTAGGGGCTATTTTTACTTTTTGATGATTGAGAGGGAGATTTTTCTGCCCTCTTTGTCGATATCGAGAACCTTAAAATCTTTGCGCTCATTTAGAGTGAAGATTTTTTCTGGATCCACGTCAGACCCCTCACCTAACTCAGAAACATGAACTAGGGCTTCTACGGCAGGAGAAATCTGAACAAATGCACCAAATGGGGTGATGCGAGTGATAGTTCCCTCTACTTTGGAGCCTTTTTTGAGGTTTTCGACCTCAGAGATCCATGGGTCTTCTACGAGTTGCTTCATTGACAAAGACAAGCGTTCTTTGTCGATGGCGATGATTTTAGCTTCGATAGTGTCGCCAACTTTCACATAGTCAGATGGATTATTGACTCTTTCCCAGGAGATTTCAGAGATATGGATTAGTCCCTCGATTCCGTCGACATTTACAAAAACTCCGAAATCAACTACACCGGTAACGATACCCTTAACGACATCGCCAACCTTTAGCTCGGCAAAGCGTTCGGCAAGACCATCTTTGACGGCCTCTTTTTCAGAGAAGATAAGCTTGTTCTCTTTTTTGTTGGCGTCAAGGATACGAGCCTTGATTGGTTTACCTACGAGGGAGTTGAGACGTTGGAGGATTTCATCCTTATCGGCTGAACCAACCCTAGGGTAATGCTCTGCAGAAAGCTGAGAAACTGGCATAAAACCACGAATCCCTTCGTATTCGACAAGAAGTCCACCACGATTGGCATCAAATGGAGTAACTTCGACTGTTTCGCTACTTTCCAACTTGGCAGCAATCTCATCCCAGCCTTTGTCTTTGACAGCCTTACGAAGCGAAAGCAGAACGTGCCCATCGTTCATCTCGGCTTCAACCACAGAGGCAGTTACTTCTTCCCCTACAGCCAAATTGCGAGCAAACGAGGCTTCGCGACGCGGAATCAAACCTACACCCTGAGGGCCCAGGTCAATTAGTATTTCATGTTTTTTAACAGATAGAACTGTACCGTCTACAGTGTCACCTGCTACGACTTTTTTGGGCGAAGCATCGCTAGAAGCAAGAAGCTCGTCCATAGTAATTTTTTTGGCAGTTGCCATATGATATTATTTCCTTCCTTTAGACTCATTCATTAGCTTACACATCTCTAGTAAACCCACCAAGTATGTTTAAGTTAGTGAATGAGCCTAAAACTTGGGTTATTATATCAAATTTTTATGGTATAATCAAGCCATGTATTTAGCGGTTGATATCGGAGGAACAAAAACTTTAATCGCACTGTTTTCTAAGCGGGGACGGATTCTGAGACGGATAAAATTTAAAACTTCTTATAGTAAAAAGAAATTCTTAGATGATCTTTGCGATGCTTTAAATGGGTTCAAAAAATATAATATCAAGTCAATAACAGTAGCCATACCTGGTATTGTACAAAAAAGTTATTCAGTTAAATTTGGCAACCGCGATTGGGTGGATGTTCGGATTTATGATTTGATAAAAAATTTATTCAATAAGCCCGTTTTCCTCGAAAACGATGCGAATTTGGCCACACTATACGAATCGTCTGGACTTCTGGGAAGAGTAGTGTTTTTGACATTCTCTACCGGAATTGGGGGTGGAATTGTCGAAAATGGCGAAATATTGCCAGAATCAAGTTCATTTGAGCCTGGTCATAAGGTGTATCACTACGATGGTAAAGAGTTGGAATGGGAAGATATTGCGGCAGCAAGTGCGTTAGAAAAATATTATCATGTTGATTGTGCAACCGATATTAGAAAACAAGAGATCCTAAAAGATGTGGCTCACCGAATATATTTGGGAATACCCGATATAATCAAAGATTATAATCCAAGCACAATAATTTTGGGTGGACCTATGGGTAAAATATTTAGACTTTATTCTAAATACTTGCCTAGTGAGCCGAACGTAAGATATCGTCGCCCTAGGCGCCCAAATGAGTCCGTAATATACGGTTGTTACCTCTACGCAAAGAAAAATAGTAATTCCCTCTCGTCATGAAGGATAAGAATAGCGATCTTTTAGAAAAATTACGTTTAGATTTCCCTGAATTGAGATTTCGTACGGGAGATAAATTTACGTTTCGCCCACCCAGAACCATTATTGTGGGACCGGACCAAGCATTCTGGGATTTATTGCTACTCCATGAATTATCTCATGCGATTTTGAAACACAATAGCTTTCGGATAGATATACAGCGTCTCAAGATGGAGACTGAAGCATGGAAAAAAACAAGAGAATTGGCTACTTTTTATGGAGTAGAAGCCAATGAAGAAATTATTCAAGAAAACTTAGATACCTACAGAGATTGGTTACACAAAAAATCGCGTTGCCCTAAGTGTGGGCTAACGCGATTTCAGACACCGGATGGTAAATACCACTGTCCTAGGTGTGAATATTATTAGGCAGCTTTTTTTGCAGGACCGCGACGAGAAATACGTCCACCTTTGGCCCCAGCGATGCGTGCTAATGCAGGATTAGCAGCGAAACCACCAGTGTGACCATTCTGGCCACCTTTTTTACCAATACGAGCATAGAATTCTTTACCGTATTTAGCTTTATTGGTTGCAGCGGCTTTCATGCCACCAGCTTTGGTTCCAGCCATTCTAGAACTCCTGTTCTGCCCACCAAATTCTTAAATATTGATAACACACCACCATACGGTATACCCTCGGCGGGTCCTGCCACCACTTCTTCCCCATTCTCGTCAAGCTCGAATGGGGTCCCCTAAGTGGTGTCACCCGCTGATGTAGGCCGTTTTGAGTGAATAATTCCATTATAACATACTGCTTTAGTTTTGTCAATATGCTAATTCTAAAAAATGTGTTTTAATAATTTTAATTTTCCCGAACACTTTTTTATGATTTTTTGCACAAAATGTGGAAAAAACATGTTGACAATATGCATATTGTGAGATAATATGGGGTTAGTTTAAGTAGATTAAACTGCGAGGCTACTTAAATCTATGTATGACCTGGAATCGCTCCCATGTAATCGTGTGGGGCGATTTCCTTTTTTGTTAGTATAGTAGTGATATAATGTGATTATGATTGAAATAAAAAATGTAAGTAAGCTATATGGAAGCAAAAAGGCGCTCGATAATGTATCTTTTACCGTAAACAAGGGTGAGATATTTGCTTTTATTGGACACAATGGAGCTGGCAAGACGACTCTTATTAAATCGATTTGCGGGATATTGGATTTCGACGAGGGTGAGATATTGATTGACGAAAAGTCTATCAAAGATGAGCCAATCGCTTGCAAGAAAATAATGGCATATGTGTCTGATGACCCAGAGTTATATGAGAATATGAAAGCAATCTCGTTTATCAATTTTGTATGCGATATGTACGATGTGCCGACTGAGGTGAGAGAGAGGAACATTAAGAAATACGCCGAGATGTTTGGAATAGAAAATGAACTTGGTAGCACGATCAAAACATTTTCACACGGAATGAAGCAAAAAGTGGCCCTGATTGCGGCATTATCGCACGAACCAAAAGTTTTGATAATGGATGAGCCGTTTGTGGGGTTAGATCCAAAAGCAATCTTTGATATGAAAGAAGTAATGAAAAACACCGTGAAAAATGGTGGTACGATCTTTTTCTCTACCCATATCCTTGATATGGCGGAAAAACTCTGTGACAGGGTGGCGATTGTGAAAAAAGGCCAAATTATCAAAGTTGGCGACATGAAGAAAATCCGGGGGGATAAGTCACTCGAAAAAGTATTCCTGGAACTCGAGGCAAAATGAGCGAGCTGTTTTCTCTGTTAAAGGGGACGATGTCGGAGGGGCTACAGATTTTTCGTTATCGGGGTAAAACTGAGCGCTCTAGGCGCATAATGCCGTTTTTGTTGGCATTGGTCGTGGGCATATTAATGTTCTCAAGTGCCAATACCCTAATAGAGGAGCTGAAAGAATCTGGCGGAGAAATCGCCATTTTATCACTATATACCCTTATAACGACCGCTATGATAGTGATGGAGGGAGTTTATAAATCTGGGGATTTACTATTCCGACCTAAGGATAACGATATGCTCCTTGCAATGCCAATCAAAAAATCCACCATAGTATCTGCGAGAATCATTAAGTTTTACGTATTCGAGCTACTATATTGTCTGATTTTCCTGTTGCCAGCAATGATAGCTTATGCGGTCAATTGTACGGTGGGTCCGTCGTATTATCTAGTAGCATTTACAATGCTGATATTGATACCGATGATACCGATTGCGGTTTCGTGTATCGTCGGTGTTATATCGTCGGCTATTTCGGCGAGGTCCAAACATCAAACATTCTTGCAAGTGCTGATATCGTTTATTGCGCTGTTTATTTTCGCAGTGATAATTTTGGCCGTAAACACAACATCAGAGTTTGATGGGCAAAGCATAATAGCCGTTAGTGACAAAATAAATAAATTATATTATCCAGCGGCGGCATTTGTGAATTTGGTGACGCAGTTCAATGTGTGGCAATATTTGTTGTTTGTAGGAGTAAATCTAGCGGTAGCAATAGTTACGGTGCTAGTGATTAGCCGGTTTTATTTCCAAATTGTCACTCGCCTTAGTGCAGTAAAACAATCTGGAAATCTAGGTACAAAATATAATTTCACTAGGCATGGTCAAACATTTGCAATTGTCAAGAAAGAGTTGAATAAATATTTCAACACTCCGGTGCTCCTGATGAATACCGCTATTGGACTAATGTTATTTATCGTGGCAGTGGGGGCGCTATGTATCAAATATGATGATATCGTGGCCTCGATCATGTCCTCTGTGGGTGATTTTCCGTTAACCGCTGACGACATCAAATCGTATATGCCTAGCGTGGCTTTTGCGATGGTGGCGTTTGCTAGTCTGATGACGTTTATTACAGCCACGATGATTTCGCTCGAAGGCAAGGCTTTTAATCTATTAAAAACAATGCCAATAAGTGGCAGGAAAATTATTACGGCCAAAGTACTTTCCGCGATGCTTCTGATCGTGCCAGTGACGGCGCTGGGGAGCCTTGTGATGTCTATGAGATTCCAGTTTGGCGTACTAGAAATGGTCTTACTCTTAGTTGCAGTGGTAGCGATACCTTTAGTAACGGAGCTGATCGGTATCCTAATAGATCTAAAATATGCTCGTTTCGATGCCGAAAGTGATGCCGTAGTAGTAAAACAGAGTGCGGGAGTGATGGTTGCGACTTTCTTGGGGCTAGGAATGGTGCTCGTAGCTATTTCCCTGCTCTTTGTAGTCGTGTTTATGGCTGGACAAATAATAGGTCTTTTGATCATGGATGCAGTATTCGTAATCATAGCGGCATTTCTGTATCTTGCGGTTGCTACTAGGGGCGAGGAAAAATTCAAGAAACTGGTGGCATAAGTCGTCTTCGCTATCACATGGTTGACCATTTGCTAAGGCAAAGGTCGTCCATAATCGGGCATTTTGAAATGGTGGAGTAACAGGGATTCAAACCCTGGACCTCTGCCTTGCAAAGGCAGCG
>CAYXTS010000019.1:0-10925 GCA_964468665.1 uncultured Candidatus Saccharibacteria bacterium | reverse complement strand
CACGTACTCGTAAGGGTAAGGCGATCGCGGTCGGTGGTGCACAACCTAAGGCAGCGAGCAAGACTTAAGGAGTAGATATGATGGATGAGAAGAATGTTACAACTGAGGTTTCAGAGCCAGTTGCAAAGTCCAAGGCATCGAAAAAGGGTAAGAGAATTGTGAATGCTGGTGCTGTGCATATTCAGGCAACTTTTAATAATACTATCGTAAGCGTTACTGACAAAACTGGTGGAGTGCTTTCTGCTTCTTCTGCTGGGGCAAATGGTTTTCGTGGCTCAAAAAAGGGTACGGCATTTGCTGCTGGTGTTGCGGCCGAAAAGGCACTAGAAACAGCAAAAAAGAATCACGCTTTGAATTCAGCTGATGTGTATGTTTCTGGTATTGGTCTTGGTAGAGATGCAGCGATTCGCGCTGTTTCTGCAGCAGGAATAAAAATTGATAGTATTACAGATGTAACCCCGATTGCGCATGGTGGTGTGCGACCGAAGGGAGAAAGGAAACCATAATGGCAAGGGATCATTCTCCAATTGTAAAACAGAGCCGTCGTGAGGGTTTTGCGCTTGCGCCAAAAGCCCACAAAGTGATGGCGAAAAAATCTGGTATCCCTGGTGAGCATGGCGACATGCGTGTAAGGGGCGGAAGTCTATATTTGACTCAGCTACGTGAAAAGCAGAAAGTGCGTAGAATGTATGGGCTTCTTGAGAAACAATTTGCAAAATTAATGAAAGAGGCGCAAAAAGCTGATGGTCTGACCGGTGTCAAGCTTCTCGAATATCTCGAGAGGAGAGCAGATAACGTAGTTTATCGTGCAGGTTTTGCTTTGACTCGTCGTCAAGCTCGTCAACTTGTTTCGCACGGACACTTCCTTTTAAATGGTCGTCGAATTGATATACCTTCGATTCGGCTAAACCCGGGTGATGTTTTAGAGGTTCGTCCTAAATCAGCTAAGACAGACTATTTCAAGAATCTTCCGAACATTACTGGAGCGGCGAATGTATCTCCGCTTTCGTGGTTAAAGGTCGACGCGAAGAAAATGAAAATTGAAGTAACAGCTTTGCCAAAGCGCGAAGAGGCAGAAGCTGGTATTAATGAACAACTAATTGTTGAGTACTACTCACGTTAAGGAGAACTAAATATGACAACAAAAAATATTCACGAAGCAACACTTGCTGAGGTCAAGGATCTTAGTGAAAATAGTGCTGAATTTGTCATTAAACCACTTTATTATGGTTATGGTAACACGTTGGGTAATTCTCTTCGAAGAGTGCTTCTTTCAAGCGTGAAAGGTGCGGCGATTACTTCGTTTTCGATTGAAGGTTCCAACCATGAATATGCAGCAATTCCTGGAATAAGGGAAGATGTTGTTGATATTATGTTGAATTTAAAGAATATTCGTTTTAAGTGTCATTCTGATGCACCAGTTGAATTGTCTCTCGAGATGCGTGGTGACAAGCAGTCCGAGAAGGATGGCGACAAGAGGGTGGTTGCTGGTGATATTAAACTTCCGGCAGAAGTGGAAATTGCGAATCCAAATCAGGTGATTTGCCATATTGATGACCCGAAGTTTGTCCTTAAAATGAATTTTATCGTGGAAACTGGTAGAGGGTATCTTACTATCGAACAGTCAAGTGAGGACAGAGTTCATAGCGATATGATTGCGCTTGATGCTGTGTTTACTCCAGTTTTGCGCGTAAGATATAAAGTAGAGAACACACGTGTGGGTCAAGATACCAATTTGCAGCAATTAACTTTGGTTATCGATACCGATGGTACTCTTTCTCCAAGGGAAGCTTTTGAGGAAGCAGCTGCTATTTTGGTTAATCAATATACGGCTCTTGCTGGTGGAACAAAGGTTGAATCAGCACCTACTCCTGGTATGCAGAGAGAGGAAGACGATTCTGGGTTGTTGCTGCCTATCGAGGAGCTTGATTTGTCTGCCCGTACGGCAAATGCTTTGCTAAACAATGATATTAAAACTATCAGAGATTTAGTGATGCTTTCTGAAACTGACCTCAAGGATCTCAAAGGCTTTGGGTCGAAAGCACTAGACGAGGTCAAAGAAAAACTAACGGAGTTGAATTTTTAATATGCATCGTCATGGATATAAAGGTCGTAAGTTCGGCCGTGAGACTGATCAGAGGAGAGCGTTGACGCGCAGTTTGATGTGCTCTTTGATTAGATATCAGTCGATAACTACAACTTTGGCGCGCGCCAAAGAAATTCGCCGGATGATGGAAAAACTCATCACTATGGCGAGGAAGGGTGGACTACATAACAGAAGACTCATTATTGCTAGGCTTAATGACTTGGAGGCCGCTACGCTTTTAGTGGACGTGATAGCTCCTCAAATTAAGCGAGATTCTGGTTATCTGAGAATTGAGAGAGCCGAAAATAGGCGTGGTGATAATTCTGAAATGGGAACCATTAGTTTTGTGGATGAGATTTCGTTTGACGTTCCAGAATCTGATGAATCCGCAAAAAAGAGTTCCAAGAAGGAGGATAAATAATGAAAACTTATTCTCAAAAAGCAAGTGACATTAATCGTGATTGGTGGATGATTGACGCTTCTACTATGCCACTCGGTAAGTTGGCTGTTGTAATTGCTGATAAGCTGATGGGCAAATCCAAAGTTACTTATACTCCACATATTGATAACGGCGATTATGTTGTTGTAACAAATGCTAAAAATATTGTGGTAACTGGTGATAAGATGGTACAGAAGAAATATTATCGTCATAGCGGTTATCCTGGTGGTATAAAAGAATTAAAACTTGAAGAGGTGATTGAGAAAGATTCGTCACGTGCGATACGTGAAGCGGTAAAGGGTATGTTACCAAAAAATAAGTTGTCTGCTGACAGAATGGCTAGACTTCGTGTTTTTGAAGGTGCGGAGCATTCTCATGCGGCACAAAACCCAAAGGAGATTAAATAATGGCGACTACAAAGAAATACGCATATGGCTTGGGTAGGCGTAAATCAGCTACGGCGACGGCTCGTCTTTATAAGGGTAAAGGTGAAATACTAATTAATGATAAACCAGCGATTGAGTATTTATCTGGCAATAAGACGTTTTTAGCTGAAATTACGGATCCATTAGCTATAGCAGAGAAGCAAAAAGAATACGATATCACCATTTTGGTAAAAGGTGGTGGTTTGGCGGGGCAAGTTGATGCTATTAAGCTTGCTATCTCTAAAGCTTTGACTACTGAGGCTCCAGACCTTCGTCCAATTTTGAAGAAGGCTGGCATGATGAAGCGTGATCCACGAGAGAAGGAGCGTAAAAAATATGGTTTGCGTTCTGCTCGTAAGCGCGAACAATTCAGTAAGCGTTAAAAATAAGCCCTTCGGGGCTTATTTTGTGTTCGGCTCCTTGTTTGGTGGAGCGTGGGGGAATCAAACCCCCGACCTCTACAATGCGAATGTAGCGCTCTATCAGCTGAGCTAACGCCCCATATCAATATTATATCACTTGTTTAGCACTTTAGCAATTAGTGACTGGTTAGAAAGTTCGGATTTTGTCGAGGGGGAAGAGTCTGAGGCTGACGGGGCCAATGATGCGGCAGAATGGAATAGTACCCAGACCATTACGGGAGTCCCAAGAATTGGAACCTTCACGGTTGTCACCTGATACGAAAAGTTCGCCTTCTGGTACTACTAGGTCTACTTCGCCAGAGGTTTGTTTTTTGGGACCGTCGGTTTCTGAGGTGCGCCACTCTTCGTCATAGACGAAACCATCTGGGTGTTCGTCATTATAGATTGTCATAATTCCGTCTTTTACGACAACCCTTTCTCCGGGGAATGCAATGACGCGCTTGATGATGTATTGGTCACTGACGTTGTTTGGCACGGTGCATGTCATCGGATGTGAAACTCCAGCAGCTTTGTATTCTTCTACTTTATCTTCGTCTTCGTTGAGGAATACGATGATTTGGCCGCGCTCTGGTATATATTCTTGTCCGATAAAATGTGACCAAGTGACTGCGGCACGATTGACAATCACTCTATCGTCATTATGTAAGGTATTTTCCATGCTGCCACCTACGACATTATATGAACGGTAAATATAGGTATTCAAAAACAAAGTACCTAATACAACTGCCAGGATGAATCCCACAAGACTAAGTAGGTCTTTTCCCAATGGATGTTTCTGGAAAAATGTCGGTTCCATGCAGATAATTATATCATTTTTTAGTTTAATTTTAAAAATTTGTTATAATATTTATGTATGGCAGATTATGTTTTAGCGAGAAAATCTCGCAATATAGCTAGTGGTTTTGTGCACGTCTTTTTGAATTTGATGTTGGGGATTGGTGCGGTCTTGATTACGGTATTGTCTGGTAGCCCTGTGCTCGGGTTGCTTTTGGTTTTGGTTTCTAAATGGCGAGTTTTTGCAGTACGAGCGAGGTATTTTTTCTTAAACCTCAAATCTAATCTAGTTGATTTGATTGTAGGAATGAGCGTAGTACTGTTGACATATTATGCTGGTACGGCTTTTTTGCCGGTAGATTTCATATTAATGGTGTTTTATTCAATATGGTTGTTGTTTATTAAGCCATTATCATCCGAGAGGGCGTTTTTGGCGCAATCTTTAATTGCGGTGTTTTTAGGAATGTCTGCAGTAATCTTCCTGACAGCGAATTTGGATGCGGTATTTACAGTATTACTGGCATTTTTGGTGGGTTATGCAGCAAGTCGCCATGTTTTATCACAGGTAAACGACAGGGATTTTACTTTAACTACATTGGTTTGTGGTTTGATTTTTGCCGAAATTGCGTGGCTTTGTCACGCATGGAATATTGTTTATACTTTTGGGGCAACTGGTGTAAGAATTCCGCAATTGGCGATTATTTTGACGATTTTTGCTTTTGTATATAATTATGCTCGGCAAGCGATGATAAAGTATCAAGAGGATTTCAGGTTCAAACATATCTTGGGTCCGATAATATTTGGGGCTGTTTTGGTGGGAATCATAGTAATATGGTTTAGTAATCCGATATTTAATATATAAAAGGAGGAAAATGGAGGAAAAAGAAACAAAAATAAAAGAGGAAAAACCTGCTAATACGGAGAATAAAGAGCAGGGAGTAAAGGAGGAAAAAACTGCTGGCATAGAGAAGAAAGAGCAAGAAATAAAGGAGGCAAAATCTGCTGACGCGCCTGGACCAAACAAAGCAGCTTTGGTACTTTCTATTATTGCTTTGATGTTAGGTGGTGGTGGAATGGCTTTAGGATGGCTTGGATTTGAGAAGTCGTCGACACCAATTACATTTCTAAATGATGGTACGGATGGGAATTCGGCGAATTTTACTGAGGGCTCAATTGCGGATATCGCAGAAAAAGTATCAAAGAGCGTGGTTTCAATTGTGACTTCTACAAAGACGACTAATTTCTTTGGACAGAGTTATGATGCGGCTGCTGCGGGAACTGGTATTATTGTGACGAGCGATGGTTATGTTCTAACCAATAAACACGTTATAAATGGAGCAAACAAAGTAACAGTGGTCTTGGATGACGGTACTACCTATGAAGATGTAAAAGTAGTAACAACTGACCCAATGAACGACGTGGCATTTCTCAAGATTGACGGGGTATCTGATCTTACCCCGGCTAAGCTTGGTGATTCCAAAACAATTAGCGTAGGGCAGCAGGTAATTGCGATTGGCAATGCACTAGGAGAGTATCAAAATACCGTAACGGCGGGGATTATTTCTGGTACTGGACGTTCGGTGACGGCTTCGGATGGATCTGGCTACAATACAGAAACATTATCCGATATGATTCAGACCGATGCGGCGATTAATTCAGGCAATTCGGGTGGACCGTTAGTCAACGCAGCTGGGGAAGTGATTGGTATCAATACTGCTACGTCTACTACAGCAGAGAATATGGGCTTTGCCATCCCGATTTCTTCGGTCAAGGGTATGTTGAAGCAACTGACCGAAACTGGCGAAGCTAAGCGTGCATACCTAGGTGTGTATAGTGCCAATATTACGCCAGAGATAGCAAAAGCCTATGATTTGCCGGTTAGCACTGGGGCGTATCTGTATAGCTCATCGGCTTATTCGGCGGTAGTAAAGGATAGCCCAGCGGCTAAGGCGGGACTAAAAGACAAAGATATTGTGACAGCAGTAAATGGTGTAAAAGTTGGTGCAGCTGGCACTTTGGCGGATTTGATTGGCGAATATAAGCCTGGTGATACGGTACAACTAACTGTAATAAGGGACGGCAAAGAAATAGCCGTGAATGTGACATTGGAAGGATATAGTAAATAAGAGCTTGTAAAATAGCCCTTCGGGGCTATTTTTTGATTTTAGGTCTAGTATATAATAAAAACTTATGCTAATATAAAAATATGATGAGAAGAGTAGGTAGTAAATTAGAATTAAATAGTAATATTAATGTATTGGTATATTTTGTAGTGGGTAGCTTGACGCTTACTACTATTGTAGCTGGCTTGATGCTATGTTCTACTACTGTCTCTGCTGATGAAGAGGATAGTGTTGTGGATGATGTTTCTATTGCTGTGGATGTGTCTTGTACGCTTTCTGGTACTGGTATGAATTCCCATGTTGACTCGGTGGCTAACGGTACGCATAAAGGTGAGATAGGTACTACTACACTGAAGGCTTTTTGTAATGACAATGAAGGTTTTGCTATTTATGCTATAGGGTTTACGGGTGATAGTTATACGGATACTAATCACACTAAACTAGTAGGCACTAATGATGCTAGCCATCTGATATCTACTGGCATATATGATGAGAACAACGTCCCCGTTAATTCTACATGGGGGATGAAGCTAGCAGCCACGACGGGTACTTTTACGCCGATTATTGTAGGTAGCTCGGCTGATACAGAGGCAGATAGTAACACACCAGATTTTAGTAATTATGCCTTGGTGCCGGATGTCTTTACTGGGGTAGCCTATAGAAATTCTGGTACGGATATTGGTATTACTGCAGAAGGTTCGGTGCTAACTGCTACTTATGATGCGTATATATCGGTAGCTCAAGCTGCTGATACGTATATGGGCAAAGTGAAGTATACTTTGGTGCATCCGAGTGATGAGGAGCCCACTACGCCACAAGTCACAGACGCTGGCAAAATCTGCTATTATCCGAATGGTGGCAATGTAGTAGGTAGTATGGGGTGTCAGACAATATCTGCATCTGACACAAGTGCCACGCTTCTCGCTTCTAACTTTAGTCGTGAAGGTTACGGCTTTGCTGGTTGGAGCACTACTAATGACTATTCAGATTCAACTGGCTTCTATGGGCCACAGGAATACATCACCTTTGATGCAGGTACTTACACAGGTAGTAATCTAGGGCTAAGTCTTTATGCTCACTGGGTGAAATCCGCAGGTAGCCTCCAAAGCTGGACTGGCTGTTCATCGCTCGCTAGCGGTGCAGTAACTGCCCTTACAGACCAAAGAGATAACGAAACCTACGCCATTGCCAAACTTGCTGATGGTAATTGTTGGATGATTGAAAACCTAAGATTAGATAACACTGCTACAGGTAACTCTGATGGCTCGTTATCACAAGGCTATGCTACAGGCTTTATCGGTTTAGCGGGTTCAGAAGTTCCATGGAATTATAATTCAACTACTGCAAATAGTCTATATAGTACAGATGGCAGTACAACTGTAACTATTTCAGGTAGTAATAGAATGCCACGTTATAATAATGTAAATACTCCAATTAGTGCGGCCAATAGACCACAAAACCCAACTACTAACTCGGAAACTAATAGCACTACTAACGCTGGTATGTATAGCTATGGTAATTACTATACTTGGGCTGCAGTTTCTACCAATATTAGTGAAACTTCTGCTGGTGACTATAATACAAAATCTATCTGTCCTACTGGCTGGAATATTCCGAGAGGTGGCAATAAGTCTAGAGAAGCTACTAATGACTTCTGGAAATATATCGTTACAGGCCTAAATGGTGGCACTAATCCAGCTAACTACGGTAGTAGCACTAGCCCATATTATACAGGCACCACTGAAGGAACTCTAGCATCTAATATTCTTAGAAGCTACCCTAATAACTTTGTCTATTCCGGCTATATCAATGGTAGTTCGGTGCTTAGTCGTGGTTCGGGCGATTACTATTGGTCGTCTACAGCGGATGATGCCAACCTTGCTTACACCTTGTATTTCAATAGTAGTATCGTCAACCCAGGTACGTATTCTCTCAGAAAGTCCAACGGAGGGAGTGTGCGTTGCATTAATTCTGGTGTTTAAGTTTGCTTTGGGTTAAAGGTATTTCATTGTATATAATAGATTTTCGATAATAGCCCTTAGGGGCTATTATTTTGTTTTTTATGAATAGCAGGGCTATGGGTTTTAAGCCTAAGTAGATTAATCGGGTTGATTTATTTTGTAGCTTGTGTTAGGGTTGGTGGCATGAAAATTGATATGAATAAGTATTATATTTATGTTGATGATTCTGGTGATTCAGGATTGAGGGGTGGTGGTTCTAGTAACTTTATTATTGCCTCAGTTGTTTTTGTAGGTCAAGAAAATCGAGATAAGCTTATGTGTGTTATTGACGAATATAAAAAAGAGTTAGGTTGGAAAGCACGAGAAGAATTGAAATTTCATAAAACCCATAAAGATACAATTCGACTTGCTATTCAAATTGCAAATAGACATGATTATTCGGCATATGCAATCGTGCTTAATAAGGCGAACATAGATACGCACTCTTTGTCTTGTGTGGAGAAGGATTCTGTCTTTTTATATACTATAAAAGAGCTTCTACTAAGATTGAATTTATCTAATTTTGACCTTATTATTGATGGCGTTCGTGGCCCAAAATATACTAAGAAAGCTAGAACGTATTTTAGGCAAGAATTAAGAAATGTTGATTTGAAGGTTAATCGAATTTCGTTTGAAGATTCCAAAAGTAATTCACTAATTCAACTTGCAGATTTGGTTGCTGGCTCTGTGGCTCGTTCACTCACAGATAAAGTGGATGCCGGAGAGTATGTTAAACTGTTTGGTCGGAAGCTTAAAAAAATATTTAAAGAGTAAAAAACGGAATGGTACCTAGTCCTTTTGGACAAGCTGCCATCCGGCAGCGGTTCGGTACCATTCAAACGTGTTTTTATTATAGCATACATTTTTCTGAAAGGCAATGGTGATGATTTATTATTTATTTTGTCTTTTTTAGCAGGATGGCGAAGCCACGGATATCTTGTGGGTGGTAACTATGGGAGGCTGCAAATGTGGTGATATCGTTATGTTGGCAGGGGTCGGCTTCGAGGAGGAGATAGGGGGCATTTATCTCTTTTGATTGGGTAATTAGGTTTTTGATGAGGGCGAGGCCACCATCCTTGGCATAGAGAGCAAGGCTTGGCTCATGGGAGAGGGCGGCTTTGTCTAGCCAATCCCAGTTTTCGTCTACATAGGGAAGATTTGCCACGATTAAATCAGGTGGGTTTCCCGGGGTAAACTTGACATTTTCTAATAAATTTGATATAATAAAGAAATTAGGGTCAACGCCGAATTTACGGGCGTTTTTTTGTGCGACTTTTAGGGCTGGCTTTGAGATATCGGTAGCGATGATTTCGGCTTCTGGTAGCTCTAATTTGAGAGTAATGGCTATACAGCCAGAGCCGGTGCCGACATCGAGAATCTTGGGATTTTTGGGTAGGACTCGTTTTGATGGTATGACGCCTGGGAGATAGGGTTTGCCGGCGAGATTGAGTACTGTATCTATCAATTGTTCAGTTTCGGGACGAGGAATCAAAACATCAGGTGTAACGATAAAATCGCGTCCGTAGAAATCTTGAACATTCTTAATCTTTAAGCTCGCGTTCATGTTTTACCAGTTCGTGAATCAGGTCGTCGATATCGCCGTCCATGACGGCAGGGATGTTAGAACGGGAATAATGGATACGATGGTCGGTGACACGGTCTTGAGGAAAGTTGTAAGTGCGGATTTTTTCGCTACGGTCACCAGTGCCAATGAGGGATTTGCGAGCTTCGGAAGCGTTTTTGAGTTCTTCTTCTTTTTTCTTTTCCAAAAGACGAGAGCGGAGTATGTTCATGGCTTTGACACGATTTTGTTGCTGAGAGCGCTCATCTTGCATGGCTACGACGATGCCAGTAGGTAGATGGGTAATACGGACGGCAGAGTCCGTGGTATTAACGCCCTGGCCACCATGGCCACCTGAGCGATAGATGTCGATACGGAGATCTTCGGGCTTGATTTCAAGGTCTTGTTCGGAGGCTTCTGGAAGAACAGCTACGGTGACGGTGGAAGTATGAATCCGGCCTTGTGATTCGGTGACTGGTACGCGTTGAACACGGTGGACGCCACCTTCGAATTTGAGCTGGCCATAGGCATTATCGCCACTGATTTTGAAAATAACTTCCTTCATACCACCGGCTTCGTTTTGGTTTTCGGAAATGAGCTCGGATTTTAGATTGTGGGACTCGGCGTATTTGAGATACATGCGATATAATTCGGCTGCAAATAAACTAGCTTCATCGCCACCGGCACCGGCACGGATTTCGATAATGGCAGGTTTGTCGTCGGCTGGATCGCGAGGGATGAGGAGCTCTTCTAGCTGGGATTCTAGTACTGGTAATTCTGTCTTAATATGCTCGGCGTCTTCTCTAGCGATATCGCCCAGCTCGGGGTCGTTTTGTAGGGATTCAGCTTCTTCTAGGTTGGCCTTTTGTTGATTGATTTTGGTGTCGAGGTCTATGATTTCACGAAGTACAGTGGCGCGCTTGGCGCGAGTGGCGAATTCTGGATGATTATAGGCGCTGGGGTCGGCGAGGAAGGCCTCGATAGATTGTAGTTCGTCTTTTATTTTATCTAGATTCATGGTACAATTATACCATAAATTTGGATCCTTAGCTCAGTTGGCTAGAGCGTACGATTCACATTCGTAAGGTCACAGGT
>CAYXTS010000018.1:0-10970 GCA_964468665.1 uncultured Candidatus Saccharibacteria bacterium | reverse complement strand
TCGATCTTTGACAAACTCAGCTTCAAGATAAGTTGCAATACCCTCGCTAATCATGCCGTCAAATAAAGAATTAATCCACTCATCGTTTTTACCCCAGCGAGCGGCATGACAAAGTTCATGAGCTACCATTTCAGAAATCAAATTCTCGGTCGCTTTTTCTTCGTTAATGGCGAATTCAATGAAGTCGGAAGTTCTAGTGCGCCCACCGACTCCGTCTTCTGGGATAATAATATCGTATAAACGGTTAGTTACTAGCAAATCGACATCCCAGTCGACTTTGAGTTTTGAGAATACGTATTCATACGCTGCTTTAACGGCGCTCATAATCATTTCTTTGCTACCAGAAAGATTGCCGTTTGCTTCAGTTAGTAATAAATTTACTTTATTCATGTACTTATTATACCACGACAACGTTTACCAAATCTTCTATGTATTCCTTATATACCGTTAAAACCTGACATATTAAGCCCCACCAGAAATTAATTTTTGAGAGCGTTCGTTATAGCATCTATGCCAGTAAAAACAACAGCTTCCATACCTAAGTTTTGTGCGGCAACGACATTTTTCTCTCTATCATCAAAGAAGATTGTTTCAGCGGGGTCGAGATGATAACGATTCAATAATGCCTCAAAGAACGCTGGGTTTGGTTTTTTGAGATGTTCTTGAAAAGAGTAGACTCCACCATCGTAACTGTACCTTCAACAAACCTATCAACAAGTAAAAGACCTCCCAAGGAACTTATCTTATTTTTAAGTGATATGTTATTATATTATTATGAAAAGCATTACTACTACTGATTTGCAAAAGTTTCATGAAAACTACCACCACAAGTCTAACAAAACAGCCGAAAAACAAATCACCAAACATGGTATCGAACGCTTCACTCTTAATCGTAAAATTCTTCGCGAAAACCCCAGTCGTTTCAATCTTCAATTACCCAGTTACCATATTTATGACCAACATGATTCTGGTCGTTGCTGGTGTTTCTCAGGCCTCAACCTCATAGAAGGGAATATCGCTAAAAATCTCAACATTGTACCGCACCGTCTCGTTCTGTCAGCTAATTTTATTACTTTTTATGACAAACTTGAAAAAACCAACTATCTATTTAATTACATTTTGGAAAATGATTTGAGTCTCCAAAAACTTCATCAAGAAGTTTTTTGCAAACATGGCCCGATAAACGAAGGCGCCTACTTTACTAATTTTGTTAACATTATTGACAAATATGGCCTTGTCCCAGCTGATGCGATGCCAGATAATCAAAACACTAACAATTCTCGTAATATTTTTCTACCTCTCTGGCAAGAAAAAGCCAAAACCGATGCTCTAGAACTTTATTATCAAAAATCCGAATTATCTACCGAAAAACTCTATCAACTAAAAAAACAAAAACTTGGCGAAATGTATAATTTTCTTGCTCGGATTTCCGGCGAACCACCACAAACCTTTAACTATAAATACACTAGTCGTGACAACCAACATTTGTATCTCAAAGAATACACTCCCAAACGCTTCCGGGATGAATTTCTTACCCTAAATCTTAGCAAATTTAAACTGATTCGTTGTAATCCTTTAAAAAAGTTCTACGCCGAGCATATTCTTGAAAACCAGTACAGCGACAATCCATTTCATCCAGAAATTAAATACATTAATCTTCCCAAAGAAGACATGAAGAAGCTCACTCTCATGCAACTACAATCTGGCATACCCGTGAAAATTGGTGTCAGGACAGATATTTTTAAACACAAAAATATCAATGTACTTGATGCTAGACTTTATGATTATAACAAGCTCGGATTAAAACTCGCAGATTACGAAACAGGCGTTATCACGAATCTAATAAAATCTCAACACTCCATGGTAATCACCGGAGCACAGATTGAAAATGGCCATCCAGTGCGCTGGCGAGTTGAAAACACTCACGCGGATCATCAATTCTTTGTCATGAATGATAATTTTTTCGACGCTTACCTTACCAATGTAAGTATTTACTCAGATATCATCCACCAAGCCAAAATAGAAATAAAATAAGTAATTTTTCACCAGCCTCTATAATATCAAAACTTATGCGACAATTGTCGCATATCTTAAAAAATAAAATAATCACATTAGACGAAACATGTTAAAATCCACAAGCGGAGGAGAAAGGATATTTTTTATATGTTAAAAATTGTCGTTTTTGATGGCGGCTACGGTGGAGAATTTTTTGCAGATCAATTAAAATCAGAACTGCCAATCGTCGAAATAATCAGGGTAATCAATTGGCGAAATGCCGATAAACTTCTAAACAGTCCAAAAGACGCAAGAAAAATCGCGGTTGATTCTCTCAGGCCATACATTGGCAAGGTTGATTTAATAATATTTGCTAATTATTTACTTAGCGTTACGAGTCTTGGGTATTTCAAGAGAAAATACAAAAACCAACAATTTTTGGGACTCGACCTTAAGGAACCAGACACGTTTATAAAAAATGATACTCTTATTTTGTCTACAAAAGCATTATCGAAAACTTTTAAATATCGCTATTTTGTTCTTAATCTTAGGAGAAATGTAAAAACCATCATTCTGGATTCTTGGCCCAATAAAATAGACGACGGAGAACTCACTAAGGATGAAATCCAAAATACGATTAACCATTGTCTTATTAAAGCAAACTTTCACCCCAAAGAAATAATTCTTACTTGTTCTCAGTTTCATGATATCAAATCAGAACTTAAAGAACTCTTTGGATACAATACTAGGATTTATGACGGTTTCGATGATGCACTTAAAAAAGTTCATAAAACATTAGGTATTCGTGGCGGAACAGGGAAAAAGTCGAAGTAGCTTCAGCCCTTTTAATCAAAAAAACTGATACTGTCCGCGTTTTGTGATATAATCTTTCCTAGAAGGGAATAAAATGAATAATCTAGAAAAAATGCGACATACGCTTAGTCATGTTCTTGCCGCTGCTGTGCAAGAGTTATATCCAGGTGTAAAATTTGGTATCGGCCCAGCCATAGATAATGGCTTTTATTACGATATTGATTTTGGAGACACAAAAATATCAGACGGCGATTTATCTAAAATCGAGAAGAAAATGCACTCCATTATCAACCGCAAACTGGACCTAAAAAAACGCATTATTTCAAAAACTGAAGCACTCGATTGGGCGCGCGACGGGGAGCAACAATACAAGATCGAGCTCATCGAAGACCTTCCAGAAAATTCAGAAATATCCTTTTACGATTTAGGCGATATTTTTTCAGATTTATGCAAAGGTCCACATATCAAAAATACTTCCGAGATTGGAGCCTTTAAACTTACCAGAGTAGCTGGGGCTTATTGGCGTGGTGACGAAAAAAGAGAAATGCTTACTCGTATATATGGTGTAGCATTTGCTACTGAAGAAGAGTTAGATGCCTTTTTAAAACAACAGGAAGAGGCCAAAGCCAGGGACCATCGTAAATTAGGCAAGGAGTTGGATTTATTCTGTTTTTCTGATTTAGTTGGTGCAGGATTACCATTGTTTACTCCTCGTGGAACAGAACTCCGTGAACTTATGGCGAACTACTCCTTATCGCTCCGTGGCAGAGAAGGCTTTAAAAAAGTTTGGACCCCACATATCACTAAGACAGACCTCTATAAAACCTCAGGGCATTATGCTAAATTTGGTGACGAATTATTCATGGTTCATTCTCAGGTATCCGGTGAAGATTTTGCCATGAAGCCAATGAACTGCCCACACCATGCTCAGATTTTCGCTTCTCGGCCACGAACTTATCGCGACATGCCAGTCCGCTACATGGAGGCCACTACTGATTATCGTGACGAAAAGACCGGCGAGCTAGGAGGGCTATCGCGCGTTCGTTCACTCACGCAAGACGATTCTCACGTTTTCTGTCGTAACGACCAAATCAAAGACGAAGTCAAACGCTTGGTCGGCATCGTTAAAGAATTATACGAAACCATGGGCATGCAAAAACTTCGTGCTAGGCTTAGTTATCGCTCCGACGAAGACAAATATCTCGGAGACAAAAAGCTATGGAATATGGCTCAGAAGCAAATCAAGCAAGCAGCCATCGACAACGGACTAGATTATTTTGAACAAGAAGGCGAAGCTGCTTTTTATGGTCCCAAAATTGATTTCATGGCCGAAGATGCTATCGGTCGCGAGCATCAACTCGCTACTATCCAATTAGATTTTGTCCAACCAGAACGTTTCGGGCTAGAATTTATCAATAACAAAGGCGAAAAGGAACGTCCAGTCATGATTCATCATGCCACGCTTGGCTCTATTGAACGTTTCTTATCGGTATTTATTGAACATACCGGTGGTTGGTTTCCATTCTGGTGTGCACCAGAGCAAGTTCGCATTCTTACCATTAATGATAAAGTCGGCGATTACGTATCTAAGATAACCGACGTACTCGATGAAATCATCCTCGACAAACCCCTCAAATATAACGAGCTCCGTTATACAGTAGATGATTCAGCTGATTCTCTCGGCAAAAAAATCAAACGTGCCACCGAGATGAAAATCCCTTGCGTTTTCGTGGTCGGACCAAAAGATGCTAAAGAAGGTGTCGTTTCTGTCCGTCTCCACAACGAAGAAGAGAAAGTCAAGCTCTCAAAACTCACCGATTTTCTAAAGAAACTTAAATAATATGTCTACTCCTACAGTAGTTATTTTAGGTCCGACCGGCTCCGGCAAGACCAGAGTTGGCATCGAAATTGCCAAAACGCTTGGTGGTGAGATTATCTCAGCAGATTCTCGAGCCATTTATAAAGGAATGGATATTGGTACTGCCAAGCCAACAAGGGAAGAGATGGAAGGTATTCCTCATCACGGTCTAGATTTAGCAAAACCAGATGAAAGATTCACTGTTGCCGACTGGAAAAAATATGCAGAAACTAAAATCAGAGAAATAAAAGCTCGCGGCAAAGTCCCTATTGTCGTTGGTGGTACCGGTCTATATATCGAC
This sequence comes from uncultured Candidatus Saccharibacteria bacterium, assembly GCA_964468665.1. GTDB lineage: Bacteria > Patescibacteriota > Saccharimonadia > Saccharimonadales > Saccharimonadaceae > Nanosyncoccus. Next base: position 6,003 of record CAYXTS010000018.1, on the reverse strand, counting down.
GCCTTGATTTACGATTATCATTTCAAAGGCCCAACCGGAGCCAAAATCGGCGATTTTGAACAAAAAAGTTGTTCAGATAGAACAGAGGTAAAAGGTAATTATTTAGTCATAGGAATCAAATGTACAACAGAAGAACTAAGGGACAGGCTGAATAAAAGAATTACTCAAATGTTTAACCAAAAGTTGTACGACGAAGTAACTAATTTGGCTCAGACATACGGTTGGGGTAGTCAAGCTATGAAAAGCAATATATACCAACATTGCTGGGATTACTTACAAGGAAAGCTAAGTTTGGATGAAGCCAAAGAAAAATCATTCTATGAAGACTGGCACCTTGCAAAGCGACAAATGACTTGGTTTAAGCGCAACAAGAACATTATATGGCTACCACGTGAAAAAGTTTATCCTTACGTAATAAATTTTTTTAACAAAATATAAAATCGTGCTAAAATAATAACTAGAATGAGCAAAGAAAAAAATACACCAATCGAAAAACTATTCGGCTCGAAAACAAGGGCCAAACTATTAAAACTGTTTTTTGAAAATCCTGAAAAAAGCTTTTATGTTCGCGAAATGACAAGAGTAATCGACGAACAGATTAACTCAGTTCGTAGGGAACTACTGAATTTGGAAAGTATAGGCATTATTAAAAATGAAACTTTTGACAACAAAGTATATTATTCGGCCAATAATAAACATCCATTCTGCCGACCCATGATTGATATCTTTTCTAAAAAAATTGATACAACTCGTGAAAAAGATATCAAAGAAAGCACATGGGAAGACTACTGTCGACCAGTTAAAAACTATTTGAAAGGCCTCATTGTTACCAATCGCTTGCCCGGCCAAGAGGGAATTGACTTACTGATTATCGGTAACGATAAGACCAAAAAATTAACTCGTTGGGCAGAAGTTGTTGAGAAAAAACAAGGTAAACCAATCAACTACGTCATCATGTCGCCAGATGATTTTACCTATCGCAAAAGTGTACGTGATCGTTTTATCGTAGAAGTTTTAGAGATGGAAATCACCGAAATCATTGATCCAGATAAAATAATAAAGGAGTAGAAAGAATAATATGTTCGAAATCGAAAGCAAAGACCCAAACGAAATCATTATTTCAACAAAAAAGACCACCATCAAATTTAACATTCAAGATTCTATTATTGATGCTAGCCTTCCAGTCGGGAAAATCACCGGCCCAGGTGAATTTGAAATTGGCGATGCCACTATTAGGGGGATCGCCACGGAAAGCGGCAAGACCATTTATGATGTAGAAATAGGGGGTATCCATACTGCAATCATCGGTGATATTGAGGAGAACCTCGATGATTATGTAGCCGATATTCTTTGTACTTCTTCCGTTCGTGCCATTCGTGAACTTGAACCTAAATTAATTGTTGCCATGGGTAATATTGATGGCATGGTTGCCGAACTCAAACTATCCGCCCGTACCGAAAAGAAACTCAAAGTCAAAAATCTCGATTCTCTCCCTACGGTTAAAGAAGTAGTAGCTCTAAATTAGAACTTGTTATGGCGGTGTTGCAAATTATATTAATTCTGCTAATCGTGGTTGGGTCGGTAATTTTGCATGAGCTTTCTCATGGCCTTGTAGCTTATTGGCTTGGAGACCATACCGCCAAAGATGCAGGTCGCCTCACCCTAAACCCTATCAAGCATATCGATCCATATATGTCTATTCTAGTTCCAATGGTTTTATATCTTCTAAACGCTCCAGTCTTTGGTGGAGCCAAACCCGTACCAATCAATACCTATAATCTTAAGTGGAGAGAGTGGGGTATGGCCCTCGTTGCCATAGCTGGACCATTCACCAATTTGCTTATTGCATTCATCTGTTTTTTAATCGGCCATTTTTCTGGTTTGCTCTACGGGGGCGGTGGCGAATTAGGCGCTTTTATCTTTAGTGAACTAATTCTAATCAACCTTGGTTTTGCCATATTCAACATAATTCCTATTCCGCCACTTGATGGCTCGCGCCTACTATATGCTATTTCACCAGATAGTTTTCGCAATGTTCTTGTCAGCATGGAACGCTACGGCTTTATCATTGTTTATTTGATGATTTTTCTATTCGGTGAAGTATTTTCGCATATTATGATAAACGGCGTACAGGGAGTGCTAAATTTCTTTTATTTTATTGTTGGTAGATAACGGCATTGTTGCTCCCGAGACTAATGAATCATGCAACAACACCTAGATAATTAAAATCAATTCAATATCTACCCACCAATGTGATATAATAATATTAGCCCTGCTGGCAACATGATTTTCCTGAATAATCATGTTCTAGGGATTTCGTGGCTTGCACCCGTGGGTGTAACGCATAAGATTTTACCCACCTTGTATATATTACGGGGAAAACAGGCCGACAGGGTTTTAAGGTTAGGTGGGCATGAAACAAAGAATTCGTGTAGTTGGTATAATCAAAAACGAAGAGGGGATATTAGTTTTGAAGCGCAGCCGGGGTCGATCAGAGATGCCGGTTTTTTGGGAACTTCCAACCGGGAAGATTAAATTCGGCGAACAGCCAGAAGAAGCCATGGTTCGCTCTCTCAATGAATATGTAGGTCTCACCACATCCTCTATTCAGCTAAAAGACGTTATTGCTTTTGTTGCGCCCGAAGGTTCAAGCCAGCTGAACAACCTCTACATAGTCTACGAATTAAATATAAATGGCAAAATCAAACCAATTCCCAATGAAAGATATACAGCGTATAAGTTTATCAAGGATTTTTCAGTCTCTTCGGTTAAACTCAATGAAACCAGTACGTCTGTTCTAGAGATAGAAGAAGGGAAGACTACTTCTATTCGTTCATATTCTCGCAATACTGCAAACTCAATAGTCGTCAACGTTGACGGTGCCTCTCGTGGGAATCCTGGTCCATCCGGTATAGGCTATTGTATTCACGACTCAAATGGACGCATTATTGAGAAAGATGGTGAATTTATTGGTTTTGCTACTTCCAGGATTGCCGAATATTATGCCATGAAGAAAGGCATTGAGCGTGCAATTGAACTAGGGTATAAGACTGCCAAATTTGTTTCAGATAGTTTAATGGTCGTAAATCAGCTAAATGGTATTTTTCGTATTAAAAATAAAGACATCCTACCAATTTATAACGACATCATAGAAGATCTTAAAAAACTCGACGCTGCTTCTTTCTCACACGTTCCAAGATCCAATAATCTCATCGCCGATCAAGAGGCCAACCGGGCTATAGACAGGACACTAAAAAGGTAATTCATTGACAACCAAACCAAAAAATTATATAATTGAACCATGTATACAGGGAATGGGAAGGTTTTAGACATTATTGGGTCCACCGAGTTAATAAAGGTGGACGACATAGAAAATGTACCAGCTAAGATCGACTCCGGCGCCGATTCTTCATCTGTCTGGGCTAGTTGTATTCGCGTTTCTAAAAATGGCGTCTTAAGTTTTCGACTTTTCAATAAAAATAGCCCACTATACACCGGTAAAACTATAAAACGACATGATTATAAGGCCGTCGTAATCCGTAATTCCTTTGGCTATGAGCAGGTTCGCTACCGCACGCACATTCCATTGACCGTAAAAAATCGTAGAATTAACGCCATGGTTACTCTGTCTGACAGAGGCAACAACCATTTTCCAGTTTTAATCGGTAGACGAACTCTTAGCGGCAAGTTTTTAATTGATGTCTCGGAGAATCGTCCAAAAATTTCGCACAGAAAAACTAAACAGATGCATAGTCATCTCATCAAGAATCCGTATAGTTTCCATTATAAATATTTTAAAAATAAGCCGCTATCTCTTGCGGCCCAAAAAGAGAGGAGAGTTAAATGAAATTGGCTATTTTATCTAACGGTAATGCAAACTATTCTACCAAGAGGTTGGTGGAAGAGGCTGAAAAACGTAATCATAAAGTTAAAGTCATCAAATATAAAGATTGCTATCTCTCTCTAGACGACAAACATCCTGATGTTTTCTATAGAGGTGAAAAGCTAACAGGGTTTGATGCGGTTCTTCCTCGTATATCTAATGGTATGACTCGCTACGGATGTGCTGTAGTCCGCCAATTTGAGATGCAGGGTATCTACACTTCTGCAGCTTCGGTAGCAATTACTCGTGCTCGCGATAAGCTTCGTACCGCTCAAATTTTAGCCAAATATGATGTTGATACCCCTAAAACGCTTGTCTCGCGCAATACCTCTGATATTGATGATTTATTAGAACAGATTGGCCTCCCAGTTATTATCAAGCTTGCTTCTGGTACTCATGGAAACGGAGTTATTTTAGCTGATACTAAAAAGGCGGCTAAATCCGCTCTCCAAGCTTTTTATCTCTATAACGAAGACGGTACTAGCATCCTCTTGCAAGAGTTTATCAAAGAATCTGCCGGTACCGACATTCGTGCTTTCGTTGTGGGAGGACGAGTAGTGGCTTCTATGAAAAGGGAATCGCTTGATGACGATTTCAGGTCTAATCTCCATAAGGGCGGACTCGGTACCCCAATTAAGTTGACCGACCAAGAAAAGAAAATGGCCATCAAAGCCTCAAGGGCTATGGGGCTTCATATTTGCGGCGTTGATTTGATGCGTTCTTCTCGTGGCCCACTTGTTCTAGAGGTAAACGCTTCGCCAGGTTTTGGCATAGAAAAGGTTACCGGTCGAGATGTTGCCTCTAAAATCATTGAATACATCGAACACAACGCACCTCGCCGTAACGGCAAAGATAGAGTAGGAGCATAGGCAAAAAGTGTTGACGTGTGACCAAGCCCCGCCTTTTATTTTTTGTTCCAAAAGTGGTATAATGTATCTGAGCCTGAAAGGCAATCGCTTGTTATGCAAGAGGAAAGTCCGGGCAACACAGAGCAGGGTAGTCGCTAACGGCGACCGTCCGCAAGGATAGGGAAAGTACCACAGAAACAATACCGCCCTATCTCCTGAAGGCAACATCGATGGGTGACGGTACCTAGGGGACCCCATTCGAGCTTGACGAGAATGGGGAAAAGGTACCGGCAGGACCCATCGAGTCGGTGTCACCTTTAGGGGATAGGGTAAGGGTGAAAAGAGTGGGGTAAGAGCCCACAGCATCGTGTAGCGATACGCGGTGGCGGCAAACCCTACCCGTTGCAAGGAGTGCTATTAGCCTCTGCTCGAGGACGCACGCTTACCGCTAGAGCGCCTGTAGCAATGCAGCGCCAAGATAGATGATTGCCGGCTATTTTATATAGTCACAGAACCCGGCTTAAAGATGGCTCAATTTTATATATCAAAAATCCACCCTCGCAGGTGGATTTTTGTATTAGCTAGTAAATTATTTACTCGACTTTTTTTCAGCTCTAGCTTTCGGCGTTTCAATCAAACCTTTCTTTTTCAAGGTTCTCAGCGCAGAGGCCGAAACATTACACTTAACTTTCTGGCCATTGATTATCAAGGTTCTTTTTGAAACGTTTGGCTTAAAGACTTTACGAGTGTGACGCTGCGAGAACGAAACATTATGACCATACATCTTGCCTTTACCAGTAATTTCACAAACTGCCATTTTATTTCTCCTTCACTGCCGTTACGATTGCCTTGAATGCTTCAGGGTTATTCACTGCAAGCTCTGCTAGAATCTTGCGATCAACATTAATGTTTTTAGCTTTCATGCCAGCGATTAACTGAGAATAGGAAAGACCAAGTTCTCTGGAAGCATTATTGATGCGGGTAATCCACAAAGCACGCAAGTCCCGCTTGCGATTGCGACGATCTCTGTAGCTGTATTGTAGGGCTTTTATTACACCTTGCTTACCAAGTCTGTAACTTCGACGACGGTAATGTTGCATACCCTTAGTTTTGTTCAATAACTTCTTGTGTTTTGCGTGTGCCGCAACACCTCTTTTAACTCTCATAACTAAACCCCCAAAGCTTTCTTGATATTCTTATTAATTTTGCCATTAATCGTCGCAGCAGTTTTCATGTTGCGCTTCCTGGCTTTTGATTTTTTAGCGAGAATAT
>CAYXTS010000017.1:0-14735 GCA_964468665.1 uncultured Candidatus Saccharibacteria bacterium | reverse complement strand
AAGTTATTGTGCAGAAAATAGGGGTGGGATTTTTTCTTGACACGAAACGGTAAAATATTGTGGACTTTTAATCAAAATGATCATAATAAGATCCGATCATGAAATATACAATCACGCTAGATGTCGATATAAGTGATTAGATTGGACAGTCAGAAGATTCAGCCTCAATGCTTTTTCGCCCACTCCGGTGGCTCCATTTCAAACGTCACTTTTGGCGTCTCAAAATTAAATACATCCGTATCTATCCCATAATAATGTTGGTAAGTAGAATCTACCGAGCCAAATTTTGCCTTAGCCTTATCAAAACCCAACTTTTCCGCTGTCTCCCACACCGACTCTTCACTTGGCCCTTCAATTTCCGCAAACGTCGGGATCCACGGCCAAGTGTCAATACAAATTTCTACTTCACCAAGCGTCCAAGTTTCGCGGTATGACTCTTCCTCCGATTTCGGCCTTAACCCACACGCCTTCAGCAACATAATTCCGTTCTCATAATCATCAATCACCACGTTTACTTCTTTCGTCCCCATGATCGACTTCTCATCCGAAACATTTTTATACGTCATCACAATTTTACCACCGCCCTCATCTCGCACCCTAGCATACTCATGCAAACCCAAGTCAAACACCACCCGCTTCATTAATACTTCCGGTTTCACTAGCTTCGCCCCCACCCCCTTCAGTCGCTCTCGTACCTCATCTTTATTTATATCTAAAAATTGCGCTTCAATCTCATTTCCCATACTACTATTATACGCCAAATACCAAATTCTGTTTAAATCAGCTCAAACCTAACCCCCACCACCCCATACTTTTTCTGCATCTCTTTCGAATAAAACTTATTCAAATCCGCAATTAACTCCGCCTTCGTCATCTCAGCATCCGCCAACATCTCAATCGGAAAATCCTCCACCAAATCCTCAAAACTCCGATACCGTAAAAGCCCAATTACCTTCACGCAAACCACTTCATCCTCGTCCTCCCCCGACACCCCAAATTCAATCTCATCCCCAATCTCTATCTTCGCCCGCTTCTCATCAAACAGCCTCATCTCCACCCGCTTCGTCCCATCCTTAATATAATCAAAGTACTTCCCTTGTAAATTCATCCTATGTTTCATACAATAATCGCCTTCATCTATAAATCTCACTCGGTTTCATCTCTCTCGCAAAATATTCCCCATTTTCTGCTTTATATGCCAAATACAATCTAACTTTTAATTTCGCCAATCCTTTGTTATCTCGCATCAAGCGTAGGCAATCATCCTTCTCGCTTTCCGGCACCGCAATACCATAATTCGTCGCCGCCGACCACTCTTTCATCTGCAAAATTATTTGCGAAATCGCCCACCGAAACTCCGTTTCAAATTTAGATTTCTTCTCCGAATTATCTTTCGCCTTCAGAGTACCCTTAGCCTCAATATAATATCGGTTCGAAATAGCACCGCCAGAATATGCCACACATTTAAGATCAATCCCCTTATCTCCATCTTTCGCATACGACCGATGCAGCACCCTAAACCCATCCCGATGCCGACACTTCTCTTTCAGATAATTCACCACCCCATCGATTACATTATCTTCGTTCATATTACATATTATAGCACATCTAAAAACATATCTGTCATGGGTTTATTCTTTTATTACTAATTTCTCGCACCATCTAACATTATTTAAAAACCCTATCACTTACCAGATTTACGTCTATTGCAATCCCTACACAACATCTGACAATTTTCTGAAATAGTTTTTCCACCAAGATGCCAAGGAGTAATATGGTCTGCTTCCATTTCTGTTATTTCAAAATGTTTACCACAATTAGCACAAATCCCCCCTTGCCTCTCGTATGCTTCTCTCTTCTGATTGTCTGAAAAAGCACGAATATTCAAGTATCTTTCATCACGGGTTAACACATATGAGTAGATGCCTTTTTTGTTCGTAACATCCTCATCTGCCATTAAGATGGCAATCTCTTCTTCTAATTTATTCGTGTCGAAAGTTTGTGTATGGAAGTTATCGTAAAGAAACCCCCAATCAATGCCTTTCATTTGGGAACGATAAGTGGTAAATGTATCTTTAGTCCATTCAATCACATTGCGGAAATACGTCCACAATTCATTGGCGTTTGGGTTGTGCTGATGGGCAGACATATAGCCTTCTGGGTTGCCTTTGTTTATCCACTTCAACGCAGTTTCTAATATTTCTTGGCGAATAGGTGAACCATTTACATATTTTTCTGCGAGTAGAAAAGCAGCACATCCACTCTTACTGAACTTTAGTTTTGCATCTGAGAGCCACGGACCCGTGTATACAGCATTTCTCAACTCTTGGTCAGTCAATTTTTCACCAGCGATATTAATAACTTTAAACCAATCCAATTTCTCTTTATCGTTACCTTCACAAAAATAAATCATTAATTCATAATCAAGAATTTTGTCTTTTTCTGTTTCGGTAAGATTATGAAACGCTTTATTTTCTAGAGAAAAGTCGCCATTTATATACTGACAAAAACTTATTGTGCGTTGTTGTCCATCAAGAACCTCATAAGTTCCATCTTCGTTCTTAACCCAATACATAACATTAAGAGGAAAACCTTTGTTAATCGTGTCTATGACAGCATTACGTTTTGCCTCATCATAAACAAACTCACGCTGGTATTTCGGGCGGATGTCTAATTTGCCACCATAACCTTTTACGCCTGCTTCGGCATTGTCTTCATAGTCCTCTGCCACCTCCCGGACTTTGACTAAATGTAATTCAATCTTCATCGGTCTATTTTCTCCTTATTACTATTCTAGCATATTTTGGCTTGCCATCCACCATTGTCATATACTTGCCTTGAGTTTCTGGAGTTGGGCCAGTGAGCATACTGTATCTGCCTATACCGTCAAGAATTTCAAATTGGTCTGGATTATATTTACTTAAGAAAGTAATAGGGACGCCCATTGCGCCATCATAGTCGTAGGGAATTTCTGCAGCCTTATCTATATTTATGGCATCATAGTTATCGTATCTTGGGTATTTTTCTGGGTTATATCTCTCAAAAAGCGTCATTTCTTCGTGGCGTTCTTTGTAATCGAGATTGGTAAACCACATTACGCCAGACACTCTAATCAGTCCTTCTTTGTGTTGAGAAGATTTTGCATAGTCTTGATAGGGGCTTTCAAAGAAACCGACATTACCTTTGAAACCATTGCCTAGCCATAGTTTATTATCTTTGATGAGCGTAAAAATCTCTCGATATGTTATTGCGTTTTGATGTCCGATAATTATAAACTTCTTGTCATAGTCTATTAATTGCGCTACATACTCTCTGAACAACGAGAAGGGTGGATTCGTAACTACGATGTCAGCCTCCTTCAACAACTCTACGCACTCTTCAGAGCGAAAATCCCCATCACCATTAAGTCTAGTAAGTGTATTTTTTTTATTTCTACAAAGCCATTCCACATCTGCCAAGTCAACAGCACCATCTTCATTTTCGTCATTTACTTCTGTAATAATAATTTTATGGGCATTACCGGTAGTTTTATTATCTATTGGCTCGTCATCAAAGAGAGATAACTGTCTATTGGCTATTGGAGAGCCAGCATAACAAGTCGCAATAAGTTTTTTAAGTCCTAGAAAGTTGAAATTCATTGCGAAGTATTTGAAGAAGTTGCTTTCATATGGGTCATCACAATTACAAAAAACGGTTTTTCCCTTGAATTGGTCACGATAATGCCTCATTTCCAACTCAATATCAACAAGCTGCGTGTAAAACTCGTCAGCTTTGTTCCTTTTAGCATTATCCAACCTTTTATTCGCCATTGCAGTATTACCTCTACTTATTATTATACACTTTTTATGACATAAGCACAATAAATATAAATAATTCTAACTACGCAAAAATTAAATGGCGGAAGCCGACTTCTTGTTATCGTTTCTGGCGTCAATCAAATAGACATCCGGATTACCAACCAAACCAAGATCCAATAAAATTTCTTTCACTCTATAAAACTCCTTCTCGGTATAATACACTATTATCACTATTCCTTTTCCTGTATCATTCGCCACTTTATAAATATCTAATTGGTTTTGTAAATTCTTCTTCAATTTTTTATTACTAGCAAGCTTCATCTCAATTAAAGTTGAATCACCTTTTCCCCGACTTAACTTATAATCCACTGGGCCACGCCCGTTATTAACCTCTCGATCAACTTGACTTTTCTTTGATGTTTTTAACGCTAAACCAAAATAATCTTGCACCGTTCGCTCGTTACATGGTTTTTCAAAATCATATCGATTTATTACTCTATACCCATCATTGTTCTCAATATAGTTTTTAAACACTCTTGCAAAAAAATGCGCCTCATCATAAGTATTTGCAAAATCGCTACGTGTATCCATGTCCAATCTAACCGCACGCGCAAATCCTTTTACCTCTTCAAGCTGCGCTACCATAAGTTCAGACTGTTTATTGGCGCTCTCCCACGATTCCTCTCTCTCTTTTATATACAAATCCAGTAAAAACGGATTCATAGAGAGAAGCTTAGGGATAATCTTCTTTGCCATCGCCTTAGACGGCTTTTTACGATATTCACTTATCTGCTGACGCAAATGTTCATTCAGTACCAATCTCTGTTCCGCATTGTCTACTGCCGCCATATAAAAATCCAATCCTCGATCGCACAAGTCATCTCTATTTATCCAGGTATTATCCCTAGCCAAAATATCTTTCGGAGTTAATAAAACATAATCACCATTAAAAGTTGGCAAAAAATACTCTCTAGGTTCCCACAATTTGCTTTCATAATTAAAAACAGCTCTACTTATTCTATGTTTTTTACATAAGCTTGGCTTAATAAACCTTTTAGCAAATTCCTCAGTATAACGCGCAATATAATCAATCATCAAATTGGTTGTAAAATCGCTTATTTTGTCCTTTCCTACGCCTTTTTCAAGTATAACCAACTTTTCCAAATGCGGGCTAGTATTGTGCGCCCCATTACCAAAATTACTAAAAGCCCCGTGCAAAGATTTATGTAATTTTCTCGCAAAATCCATATTTAAACCGCTGCCACTATTACCATCATAAGTAAAGCCAAGCCAATTTTGCTTAATCTCCCTAAAGCAATAATAGTATTTTAATCTCACTTCGTCCGTATCTAAAATTGAAAGATCGCATAAAAACACTAAATACTTTATAATTTCATCATGCAATAAGTTATATTCAATATTATCGCTTGCATATAATAAAAATGGGTCTATAAATAATGGCAAATCTTGATCTAAAGAAATGTCCAAAGCTCCATACTCATCCAAATATTGTTTACTAACTTTGTAATAATCAGAAAAATCCACTATGCTTCTCCTTCTCCCGCCGCCAATTAATATTCTACCGTGCACACCAATTATATACCATCTACTGATTATTCTTAAAAATTATTTAATTAAACGTTTGCTATTTTTCCCTCACGCACCCCCTAATCACCTCCTCCACATACTCACTCTTCAGCGCCTTATACTTCTTCCTATCATACCCTGCCTCCCACGCAAACACGGATTTCATTCTTTCATATTCTAGCGCCGCCTCACGATTTGCCAGCAGATAATCCCTAAACGCCAGCATTTTCACATACTCCTCCGACCCTTCCACACAAATATGCACATGAAAATCCCCCACCCCAGTTTCATCATTAGCTACCCTAGCCTCGGCATTATCCCTCCACATCATAAATATTCTATCTGGATGGCTATCATGCCCTTCACGATAGCCAATTTCATACAACAAATCTCGCACAGTCAACATTTCCACCGAATCCGCCGTAAGCAACCCATCATGCACCACCCCTTTGTCACTCCCCACCCCCACCAAAATATCCACAATATTTTTCCCACCAATCCCCACCGCCGAGCTCCCCACATGTTCAATCGTCACCTCATCCCCCAACACGGAGCGAATCCTCTCCGCCTCCCACAAAAACTTCTCCCCTAACCCATCATCATACGCCAAAATTTCCACGCTCATCTACCACTCCTCCTCCAAAAACCACCATTCTTCACCATAATCTATCTCTCCTCCCCAAACTCCCTCCAATAATCAATCCCCACAATCTCAAAATCCAGCTTCTTTGTATCCATAATCATCATTTTCTCCGCGCCAATCTTCTTCCCCCAATTCGTCGAAAACACATCCGTCGAAATCACCCCGCCCTCTCTAAAAATATCCCTCATCGGCGTATGCCCCACCACTTGCAAATACCCATCCAGTACTTTCGGCCGAACAAACTCATCATACTGCGGCCTCGCCCAAATCGGCGAATCATCTCGCCAAAAAGCCGACATCTTCAATTTATTCAACCCGCGCACCATCTCTCTCGCCGTCTTGCAATCACCAAGCCCATTCGCATCCAAAAAATCCTGAAAAATCCCCGCATGCGAAAATATCACCTTTCCATCCAGATGCACGAACTTCGGCTTAAAATTCTCACGATATAAACGCGCATACTCTTCCCCAACATAAGTATTCCCCGTCACCGGCCTATCCAAAATATACGACACCTCATGATTCCCCCACAGCCAAACCGTATCCGGACGCTCACGATAAAACGCCAACATTCTCGCATTATGACTACGATACTCGTCATCAAAGCAATAAAAATCATCAAAATTATCACCCAGTTGCACCGCATAGTCAACATTATTCTCGCGCATTATCTTATCCGCAAGATCAAACACCTTCGGCTTAAGATGCGTATCCAGAATTACTAGTACCCTTGGCATAGTCCTACTTCTTCTTTTTCCTCCCCCCAAACACCTTCGCAAGATGCTTCACATAGCTTGCTTTCTGCCCAATATCAATCGCGTCACCCAGCCCCGGCACTTTTCGCACCTCATCATAGGCCGCCTGATGCACCTCTGCCCGCGTCGGCACAACTTGACGCATCGCCTGCTCTGTAGCACTCTCCGCTACCCCCACCGCCGTACCTCTAGCCACCATCTTCCCCACTTCTTTCATATCAGCCTTTGGGGCTACTACCTTCGCCGAACATTTTGTCGCCACCTCAGTAAACAAATCCAAATATTTCTGATTCAGCAGACTCTTTGCAAATTCCGCCTCAAACTCTCCCGCATCCTTGCACTTTAAACTCAACTTCTCTATCTCGCCAAACAACATATCCGCTTTCTTCTGCATCTCAGCATTTAGCTCATAACTTGCACTTAGCGCCTCTCTCCGCGAGTCAATGCTCTGCTTCACATATTTATCCATATCTTCCTCCTATTTTTTCTTGGCCTTATCGTAAATACTTATCCCCCCAAATCCCCCCACCGCATCAATATAAATCGTGTGCTTGCCCTTATCGACTTCACTTTTTCTCTCATCCGACGCTCCGCCAAAGATAAACCTCGACCTTATTTTCACCTGCATCTCCTCCGGCAACTTCACATCAATCCCGCCAAACAAACAAAATGCTCGAATCACCGTATCCTTCGTAAATTTCGCATGCCGAAGGTCCAAATCCACTCCTCCAAACACCGCCACCAGGTTCGAACCAGCAAACTCCTCGTCATTGTACACCCTATCACTCCCCGAAAAAATCGCAACCTGCGAGTCCATCGTCTTATTCTCGTCAAATTCACGAATCTTTTTCTCTACCTCCTTGTCATTATTCCCCCGAAAAATCCCCTTGAATATCACCCCCACCCCAATCATCACTAACACCACCGCCAGTATCACCTTCCACGCCACGTCCCACGAAAACACGTCTTGCGCCGCAAGCAAAAGTATCACCCCTACCGCCAAAAACACCAAAGATGAAATCTTCTCCCTCTCCGTAAACAAACTAATCACACTCGGCACTATAATAAACAGCGTCCACCACCCGTCAAAAAATATATCAATGCTAAACCATCCTAACGCATTTCCGCCAAATATCACCCCCAGTGCCACCAGCGCTACACCCCAAATAATTGATTTTGTCTTTTGCATACTACTCCTTTTCCTACATTATATCACATCACCACAACCATCAAAACAGCCACACCAGCCGCCACGCCACCAGCCACCATCTTCCCCACCTCTTTCATCGAAAAATCTAACTAAATCCATTAAGTAGTAATTATCTAGCCTCTTCCGTTAGATTATAACGAAAATACGGTTTTACCAAGACGATAAGTGGACAGTTCTTCAAAATATAGTTACTATCCGCCCCCTCCAAGAAACGTGATATAATATAAGTAAGAAAAGTAAAAACAAAAACGAAAGGATAATATGAAAACCAAAAACAACAAAACATTCGCAAGAATCAAAATAAACACAATCTTGTTAATTTTAATGGCGATCATATTCGGTGTCATTACTTTTTGCGGAATTAGCCAACTAAATGCATTTAGAAAAAACCTAGTTGGGGTTTCAGATGCTCCAGCACTTTGTTATAATGAAGAACTATACGAGCAAAATGACGAAACAATAATCCAGGATACTTACCCATGCATATCAAACGGAACCGAAGAAGCAACAAGCCTAAAAGACCACACCATGTTTCTTTATGATCGGATAAGCTTAACCGCTACAATCAACTCTTGGCAAAATGATATTTTGCTAATATCAATCGGCGGCATGTTGGCAATCGGTAGTCTGGTTTCTGCAATTATTTACTGGAATCACAATCGATAATAAAAGTTAAAAACATAAAATAACGCCCGCTAGAGACGCTTTGTATAGTTGGTGAGTACGCGCTTCGCGCTGTCTCACGGGCAAATGCTCGGAAAAGTAGCTCCGCTACTTTTCACGAATTTCTACGAAAACAAAAAATCGAAAGCAAGCTTTCGATTTTCTTTTTCTCGAAATTCTAAAAAAGAATCAAAAATTCTTTTCCCTCACATTTTGGTGAGTCGGGTGGGGCTCGAACCCACGACACTCTGCTTAAGAGGCAGATGCTCTAACCAGCTGAGCTACCGACCCATCACATCAATAATTATATCACAATTTCATTTATATTTCCACCCCCAACTCTCATACAGATTCATCGCTGTAGGTAAATTTAAATTTTTTAATGTTAAATTTGTAATATCGTCTACTATCACCATCGTAAACAACGTAATTGCAATACTAAGAAACGCCTTTCGCGACATCTTCTGTGCCATTCGCACACAAACTGGCACCAGCCAATACACTAGCAGTAGCGCCCCTACCCCAAATGCACACACGCTCGCCGGACACACAAATCCATCAATAGACCCCACCCCCCACCAATCATCATAATAATCCCAATATCGTGTCCCATTGCCCACAGTATACACAATCCATCCCGCAAACCACTCCAATACTCCACACACCAACGCAGACACCACAAACACCGCCCACGGATATCGTCGCATCCAATATGTTGTGAAAATAATTAAAATCGCTCCATATGCATAAATATTTATCCATGGCAACAAATTCCCACCTTTTATATACAAATGCTTAAATCCTCCTGCGATCTCCTGCAAACTAAACTCCCACAACCATCCCGCAAAACCACTAAACACTACAACTAACAAAACAACACCAACTTTCTGATACAATTCCAATTTCAACTTTCCATCCAAATAATCCTCATACATTTCACCATAAGTTTTTCTCTTCCGCTTCACCAATCTTCCGGTATTCTTCAATTTCCCAGTTTTAATAGTCTTTTTCGTATTATTAGATTTCCTTACACCAACAGACTTTGTCGCCCCAGTCGTCGCACCACTTGACAATCTCCTTATCTTTCTCTTCTGCCCAACCTTCCTTACCATAACCCCATTATACCACAGAAAATCCCCCTCACCATACGTGGGAAAATCTTGCAATAGCAAATGAACTTACGAACACAGCACCGCCAATCTCACGCACCCCCGCCAAAACCGCCCTATTTTCCACTCGCCAAATGCCAATGATCACCATATTCACATTTATAAACAGTCAGCCCAGAAATATGATGGTCATATTCCGCTACTCGCGCAGCCAATTCAGCCTCCTCACGAGATCCATAGCAAATTTTGTGTGCCTCCCCCACCCAACACCGTTCTGGTTCATACTTTCCCAAACTATTCTTCATCATATTAGCGAGTTATTTTGCGTACTCTATCGCTCGCGTCTCCCTAATCACGTTCACCTTAATAACCCCAGGATAACTCATTGTCGCCTCAATCTTATTTGCAATATCCCGCGCCAATTTCAATGCAGACAAATCATCAATCTGTTTTGGCTCCACAATCACACGTATCTCCCTACCAGCAGATATCGCATAAGCCTTATCAATCCCAGGGAATGAAGTAGCGATATTTTCCAAATCACGCATCCGCTCCGCAAAATTTTCGGCGGATATATTTCTTGCTCCAGGTCTTGCCGAACTCATCGCATCACAAATTTTCACAATAATTGCTTCTGGAGTAGTGGGCTCAATATCATCATGATGCGCTGCAATGGCATGAACAATATTATCTGGCATACCATATTTTTTAGCCAATTCTGCACCAATCTCTGCATGCTTACCTTCAATCTTATGCGTCACCGCCTTACCCATATCATGCATAAGTGCCGCGGTCTTGGCCACTCGCTTATCTGCTCCTATTTCCTCAGCAATCATGCCAGCCACGTGCGCCATCTCAATAGAGTGCAATAATACATTCTGCCCATAAGAAGTCCTAAACTTCAATTCACCCAACAAATGCACTAACTCGCGCGGAATCCCTACCAACCCCACTTCTCGCACCGCATCCTCGCCAGCACGCACTACCTCTTTTTCTATTTCCCTCTCACCACGCGCCACGGCTTCCTCAATAGATGATGGATTAATCCGCCCATCTTTCATTAAACGTTCCAAAGCATACCTTGCCACTTGCCGGCGAATCGGATCAAAAGACGACAACACTACCATACCAGGCGTATCGTCTACCATAATATCAACGCCAGTTGCTCTCTGCAACGCTTGGATATTCCTTCCCTCTTTACCAATAATCCGCCCTTTCATATCGTCATCGGGCAACTTCAACGCCGTTACCGTACGATCTGCCGTAACCTCGGAAGACATCCGCTCCATTGCCGTCAAAAGTATTGCTTGTGCAGTTTCGTCCACATCATGCTTAATCTCTTTCTGTTCTTTTACGACCAAATTCACCAAATCTTGTTTTATGTCGTTTTCAGTCATCTTCATCAATTTCTCACGCGCCTCAGCTTTAGACAAACCAGCAATTTTCTCTAGTTTGTCATGTTGTTTGGCACGGATTTCTCGCACCTCATTTTTCAATTCCTCCAACTCCCTTTCTTCACGATTCAATTTGTCAGATTTTTTCTCTAACTGATCCAATTTTGAATCCAAAGTAGTTTCACGCTCCGCCAAACGATTCTCAGTTTTCTTCCACTCACGCCGGCGTTCATTTTCTTCTTGTTGATTTTTTTCCGTTATATTGGCAGCCTCTTTTTTGGCATTAGAAACAATATCAGATGCTTCTCTTTTTGCTTTGCGCACCAAATCGTCTGCCTTATCTTTCCCACCGTTTTCGTTGTGCTTGTTGTAGGCAAAAATACCACCAGCACCCGCAACTAAGCCAACTACCGCAGTAATAATTGGGATCGCTATTTCCATTTTTCCCTTTCTAATTGTATTTGTTGATATTTTCCTGATACCAACTGGTTAACAAATAACTCAAATTAATAATTTTCCTATTTTATTATAGCATACAAAACATTTTTTTAAAATACCCATGCTTGCAATCCAAAAACAACTGCGCTATGATTAAGTTTAAAAGGAGGTAATTATGGGTTATTTAGAAGAAATGTTAGTAAGAAATGGCTTAATCTATCGTGCGCCAGACGGCTCTAGTTCATACTTAGAGGGCAGTATTCTATCCAACTCTCTAGTAGTGCGCAACTCCGCCGGCTGGGTCACTCACCGCGTAGAACGTTCCGCCAACGGCGTAGATTTAGTAGTACGAAATGTTTCCACCGGTTGTGTAGAAATGCGCCTCGCCGCCAATGTTCTATAATAATTAGCACTCTACACTTGCAAGTGCCAATTATTAGTGCTATAATTAATACTATGGCAAAACGTGATTACTACGAAATATTAGGCGTATCCAAAAACGCCTCCGATGATGAAATCAAAAAAGCTTATCGTAAATTAGCTATTAAATATCATCCAGACAAAAATCCAGGAGACAAAGAAGCCGAAGCCAAATTCAAAGAAGTTTCCGAAGCCCACGAAGTCTTATCAGACAAACAAAAGCGCGCCCGCTACGATCAATTCGGTCACGCTGGCGTAGGCGGTGCTGGGAACTCTTATGGTGGCAATCCATTTGGCGGTGGCAATTTCAATTTCAATGGTCAATCTTTCAATTTTGATTTTGGCGGTGGTGGCCTAGACGACATACTAGGTAGCCTATTTGGTTTTAGCGCAGGCGGAGCCAGTCGCCGTCATCCACGCCGTGGTGCGGACTATCAAACCAACGTCACAGTTAGTTTTGAGGATGCTATTTTTGGCACCACCGAAACTATTTCTGTAGACGGCAAAGAGCTTAAAATCAAAATCCCCGCTGGTATAGACGACGGTATGTCTATTCGTCTCCGTGGCAAAGGTGGAGAAGCTCCGGAAGGTGGCGAAAAGGGCGATCTTTATGTCCGCGTTCGCGTCAAACCTCACAAACGTCTCACCCGCGAGGGTAATCTAATCCTCTCCGAAGAAAAAATCAGCATGGTAGATGCCGCCCTTGGCACCGAAATAAACGTCGAAACTGTAGATGGCAAAATCACCATGAAAGTCCCCGCCGGCACCCAATCCGGTACTCCGTTCAAACTCAGCGGACACGGCGTACCATTTCGCGCAGACGGCGATCGCGGTCCACACATTGTTACAATTATCGTAGAAACCCCAAAAAATCTCAGCAAAAAACAAAAAGAACTTTTGCAAGAGTTCAAAAAAGCCAAAAAACGTGGCTTCTGGAGCTAACAATCTCAACTAAAAACTATCAAATGCTTTTCGATAAAAACCCAAAAACCGCATTTTTATCATCATCTCAGTTTCAACTTCCGGTTCTTCTTCAATCTCTCTATCACTTCCCCCATAGCATCACTTACCAATCCACCATCGTACTTACTAATCATAGTCAATTTCTTCCCTGCATCTTTTTCTGAAGAACCACAGTGATAAATGGTTTCTGTTTTTGTTTTGTAATCTATTATGATAAATCTATCGTGTATTTTACCTTCAGTACTTATAAACTCTATGTCTAAATCACTTCTTTCTCTTTTAAAGTCCGCATAATCATTCTTGTGTAAGTATTTACTAGTATTATCGCTAAATATAGTGATTTCTATATTAGTTTTTACGTGTTGTAAATGTCTTAGTGTTTTAATGCTAGCATAATTATCTATTATATATACATTATGTTTAGCTTTACTATATATATCCGTATATAACTCACTAGCTCTCATTGGTTCCCCATCTAGGAATACATATTCTCTTTGCTCAGTTATCTTATTAAAATCTAGCAGGATTGGGGATATGTCTGACTTCATTAGCATATTTTCAGCTTTATCTTCTATACTAATTATTCTTTTATCTATATTAGTCAGCTCACTTTCTATTTTCGCAATATGCCTAGTATTTTCCATAGCAGTAGCAGCTATTCTTAGTTGTTCCCGCTGCTCATATAAGCCTTTATTCTCAATAATATATTCCTTCATCACTCGAAAAGTACGGATGAGGGCCTTACTTTGTCGTATCGTCAAATCACCACGTAAAACCGTCATAAGCATATATATTCCTTGTTCAGTAAAGGCATAAGGTAAATACCTGCTCCCCCCTCTCCCACCGTTTTTCGAAATTGCATTTTGCGACCTCGAAAAAACCAAATCATCCTCTGTATCTATTTTTGAGGTCACATTTTGTGACCTCAAAAATGTGTTCAATTCCTCCCAAGTTAACTAGAACATAAAATCTTCCCCTTCAAATCTCTCAATATTTCTAGCCACCTGTTGGTTAAAAGCTTTTGTTGTGTACCCATATATCTTTGCCAAATCATAATCCAACATTACTCTCTGTCCACGTATTGTATAGATTTTATCTTTTAAATTATCCTCATTGATAATTTCTGGTAATTTGTCAGTTAATTCTTGTAGATTCTCGTTCAAAGTTTTCTTTGTACTCGTTTTTGTAAGTTTTTTCATATTTTCGGCCATATTTTCTCCTAATTATTATTGCGGTATTATAGGCATAATCTATCAAGAATTACAACCCCCCTTGATGGCTTATGCTTATAATGTTGTAAAAAATACAACACACAAAATAAATTTTATATGTTACAATAGAAGTGCATCAATTTGAAAATTTGTAAAAAAGGCTTATTTTAATATAAAGCTCAATCGCAAGTAAAAATGGCACCATAAGGAGTCTAGAATTTGCGATTGATAATACGCCTTTGCGAATTTTCAGATTGATGCACCTTACGGTGCCATTTTTAATATAAACCAGTGGCACTAGATAAACTAACAAGAAAGGTGCATCATGCCACAAGTCATACAAAAACATAGCAAAAGCAATACAAATAGTTGTTCTTATACTAATGATAACTATGTATATAATGCTAAGAAATCTAACGAAAATCATACTCTACTTACGAACCACCACCTACTTACCTTTCTCCCACTATATATATTAGTACTAATTACCACCATCAGCTTCTTTTCATTAAGTTCTAGTACCACCAATGCAGATACTAGCACTA